>NZ_DGRF01000067.1:0-5732 GCF_002390995.1 Clostridium sp. UBA4395 | reverse complement strand
TGTTTTTGCACTATTATAGATTGTTATAGAAGTTAAAGTTAATTGATATTAGGTATATATTATATGCATTAAGTAATAAAATGTTTCTCATCAAAATACTTATTAACTATACAAAGTATTTTAGGAGGAAGTATGAAAAAACAATCGCTTTTAAAAGGAACTATGATTTTAGGAATAGCTACTATTTTTGCACGATTTTTAGGTTTGTTTTTTAGAATACCAATACAAGGATTAATTGGTGACCAAGGGATGGGATATTATCAGATGTCATACCCTATATATATGACTTTTGTAGCAATAGCATCAGGAGTACCTATTGCTATGTCAAAATTAATATCAGAGTATAATGCGCGCAACGATACCAATGCTGTTAAACAGGTACTTAAAGATACTCTTAAAATAATGATTCCACTTGGGATAATAATATCATTTTTAATGTTGTACTTTGGAGATAATATTATAAATATCTTAAGGTGGGATAATAAGTCATATCAATCCTTTATGATTATATCCTCAGCACCTATATTTGTATGTATTATGTGTACATTTAAAGGATATTTCCAGGGACTTCAGAATATGAATAATACTGCAATATCTCAAATTATAGAACAGATAGGTAGGGTAGTTTTTGGCGTTATATGTGCATATTTATTACTTCCTAAAGGAATTGAATATGCAGCAGCAGGAGCCGCATTTGGAACGGTAGCTGGAGGATTGCTGGGAAGCATTTACTTGGTAATAAAATATTTATTTGTTAGATCAAAGTCGTATAAATTAAAAGTGAAAAGGAGTAATAAAATACTATCAAACTTAGTACAAGCAGCATTTCCTATATCCGTAGGAGCTGCAGTTGGAACGATTATGGCTTTAATTGATTCTATAATAGTACCTCAAAGGCTCTTGTTAGCAGGTTATACTATTCAAGAAAGTGCCATATTATATGGTCAATTTACAGGTAAGGCTATGACTCTTCAAAATATTCCACTGGCACTTTCTATTGCTCTATGTTCAGCTTTAGTACCTATAATATCAGAGGTATATTCCATGCATAATCAAAATGAATTATACAGAAGGGTAAACATGGTATTTAAGTTATCTTTTGTTATAGGTATTCCAAGTGCATTAGGGTTATTTTATCTTTCAAAGCCTATTATGGGATTAGTGTTTATGGGGGATGTAGCAGGGCATGAAATACTTAAATTATTATCTTTATCAATACCATTAATTATAATAACACAGACTACTACATCGCTTTTACAAAGTTGTGGTAGATATATGAAACCGGTATATTATCTTGCTATAGGGTGTCTATTTAAGGTAGTCATTACCTATGTTTTAGTAAGTAACTCTAGATTTAATATATATGGTGCAATAATTGGAAGTATAGTTGGATATGCAGTAACTAGCATTTTAAACTTGCAAGAGGTTAAAAAACTGCTCAAAGTAAAGATAAACCTATATGAAGTAGTTATAAAACCTTTATTTGTGTCATTAATTATGATAATATCTGTTGTTTTTATATATAATAATGTCTATAATTATACACAGAGTAATGGAATATCTTGCTTAATAGCTATTTTCTTTGGCATGGTAATATTTGGAATACTATCGGTTGTATTTAAAATATTTACCATTGAAGATATAAAGGGAAAGCTCATTAAAAACTAAAAGAGGAGTAGATTCAAATGATTACAGTGGTTGGTTTAGGACCTGGTTCTAAAGAGGCTTTAACCATAGGTGTACTAGAAATTTTGAAAAGTAATAAAAATATATACTTTAGAACAGAAAAACACCCTAATGTTAAATACTTAGAATCTATGGGTGTAAAGTTTAATACCTATGATAATTTTTATGAAGAATATAATAATTTTGACCATATATACAAGGCAATTGCAGAGGATCTTATAAAAATTTATCAGCAAGAAGGAGACTTAGTATATGCAGTTCCAGGTCATCCCTTAGTTGCAGAAAAATCTGTAACTATATTATTAGAAATCTGCAAGGAGAATGGAATAGAAGCTAGATTAATGCCATCGGTAAGCTTTGTAGATGCAGTTATAGAGAGCTTAAGGATTGATCCAATAGAAGGGGTAAAAATAATAGATGCCTTTGATATAAGTGAACAGGTTATGGATAAGAGATTAGGAGTAATAATAACCCAGGTGTATAACAAATTTATTGCTTCTGAAGTGAAGTTAGCTCTATGTGAATATTATAGCGATGATAGTGATATATACTTTGTAAGAGCAGCAGGCATACAAGGAGAAGAAAGTATAAGAAAAATTAAACTATATGATTTAGATAGACAAGAGGATATTGATTATTTAACTTCCATATATATTCCTAAAGATCTTAAAGGTTCTAAAGATTTTAAGGATTTAATTAATGTGATGTCTACTCTTAGGAGTGAAAATGGATGTATGTGGGACTTAGAACAAACTCATGAATCTTTAAAAAGAGGTTTAATTGAGGAATGTTATGAAGTTATTGAAGCTATAGACGAAATGGACGATAATAAACTTATTGAGGAGTTAGGAGATGTACTTTTTCAAGTAATATTCCACGCTCAAATTGGTAAGGAGGAGGGTTATTTCAACATAAATGATGTAGTAGCAGCTATAACTGAAAAAATGATAAGTAGGCATCCACATATATTTTCAGATGTAAGAGTTAAAAATACAGATGAAATATTGGAGAATTGGGATGAAATTAAAGTTAAAGAAAAGAAATTTACTAGCTATACCGATGAATTAAAACATGTTCCACGTTGTATGCCCGGACTTATTAGAGCAGAAAAGGTTCAAAAAAAGGCTGGTAAGGTAGGGTTTGACTGGGATAACGTAGAGCCAGCTATGGAGAAAGTTATAGAAGAATTACAAGAGATAAAAGATGTATATAAAAATTCAGATGTGTCAAAAATACAGGAAGAGGTAGGAGATTTAATCTTTGCCACAGTAAATATTGCAAGACTTCTTGACATTGACCCAGAATTTGCAGTAAATTATACTATAGATAAATTTATAAAACGCTTCCAATTTATTGAGGAATCTGGCATTAAAAAGGGTATTGACATGAAAGAAATGACATTAGAAGAAATGGAAACCCTTTGGAGTGAATCTAAAAAGTATAATTTATCAACAAAAAGATAAATTTTTTCAAAAAAAAGAAGGATTCTAGGTAACTTGTAAGAATATTGTAAGTATTATTTTATGTAATTAAAATATAAATTACGTAAAATTAACATTAAGGAGGTACTATTGTGAACAAATCAGAATTAATAGCAAAAATGGCTGAAAAGTCAGGACTAACAAAAAAAGATAACGAGGCGGTATTAAAAGCATTTATAGAGAGTGTTGAAGAGGCTCTTGAAGGTGGAGAGAAAGTTCAACTAGTTGGATTTGGTACTTTTGAAACTAGAGAAAGAGCTGCTAGAGTAGGAAGAAATCCAAGAACAAAAGAAGAAATACAAATACCAGCATCTAAAGTTCCTGTTTTCAAAGTTGGAAAAGAATTTAAAGACATAGTAAATAAATAATTACTTGAAAAAGCCTAGAAATGTTCTGGGTTTTTTCTTCTATTCAAGGGATACAGGATAAAGTATAATTTCATTAAAATTTTTATATAGTTTAAGGAGGCAACTATGAGATTAGATAAATATTTAAAGGTTTCTAGAATAATTAAAAGAAGAACTGTTGCTAAAGATGTATGTGAAAATGGTAGAGTATCCATAAATGGAAAAGTAGCAAAACCAAGTACTACTATAAAAGAAGATGATATAATAGAAATTCAATTTGCTAATCAATTATTAAAAGCAAGAATTATAAATATTGCTAATCATGTTAATAAAGAAGAGGCTAAGAATATGTATGAAATAATCAGTGGGGAAGAGGATAAGGAATAAATAATAGCATAAAATATTTTTTAATGAATATATCTTTATAGAAAGCTAATATGTTTTTAGGTTTAAGGGGGATATTATGGAACCAAATAAAGATATGTCGTTAGAAAATAAAAAGAGTTTTATTGCGTTAGAAAATAGAAAAAAGATGACTTTAGATGGAGTTTTAGAAATATTAAGCTTCAATGATGAACAGATACTTATAATAACTGTGTTGGGAGATATGGATATCAGAGGTGAAGAGTTAAAGATGACCAAGCTAGATGTTCAAAATGGAGATGTGGTAATAACGGGGAAAATATCTTATGTAGTATATACAAGTGAAGAAAAGAGACCAAAGAAGCGAAATAGTATTGTTTCTAAAATATTTAGGTGATTGAGTTATGATATTTGATATGGGTAGGCAAATAGCATTGTTTATATTCTCCTTACTTAGTGGAATGCTAGTTGGTATTTTCTTTGATGTATATAGAGTAATAAGAGGTTTTGAAGAGCCTGGAACCATCATAACAGCAATACAGGATATGCTATTCTGGATATTAACTGGCATTATAGTATTTATTTTTATGATGTATACAAACTATGCTTACATGAGCTTTAATGTGTTTGTATATAATTTAATTGGATTATTTATATACTTTAAACTATTTAGTAATATATTTATATTAGCATACGGAAGCATATTAAATGCCATATTAACGTTTTTTAGAGTAATATTTTATTATATATTCTATCCTATAAGAATTATTTTCAGCAAAATAACAAAAAAAAAATAAAATTTATAATATTAAGGGTTGAAGAAAATAAAAATTCAAATTACAATATAGCTATAGGTTAATTTGACTACTTGAAAATAAAACCTATGACATGTTACTATTTGTAATAAGGAAGGAAAATCGATATGAAGAAATTCAGCATAAAAAAGATAGGTCTTTTACTTATAGCTCTTTACGTAGGCTTTACATTTATAAATCAACAAATAATAATGTTTAGACAACATAAAGATATTGATAACTATACTTCGGAGTTACAAGCAGCACAAGAAAAGAATCAAAAGTTACAGGATGAGATTAAACTATCACAAGATAGTCGATATATAGAAAAACTTGCAAGGGAAAAGCTTGGGTTAATTAAAGAAGGAGAATCTCCTGTAATAGACAGTAAATAAAGTGAAAATTACTATGACTAATTATTATTAGTTATAGTATATATAAATTTAAATTATAAATTTAAGGAGGGTCTTTTCAATATGACCTTAAAGGCTGGAAGCATTATAGAAGGTAAAGTAGTTAATATCACAAACTTTGGTGCATTTGTTGAAGTGGAAGGGAAAACAGGCTTAGTTCATATATCGGAAGTATCTGATGTATTTGTTAAGAATGTACATGATCATTTAAAAGAAAATGATGTGGTTAAAGTTAAAGTCATTTCTGTAGATGATAATGGTAAGATGAGTTTATCCATAAAGCAAGCTGGTATACCAAAAAAATCTTTTAAACCCGTAGATATAGATTGGGAAAAGGAAAAATCTAAAACTACAAGTTCAGGAAGTTTTGAAGACAGGATGTCAAAATTCTTAAAAGATAGTGAAGAAAGATTTCAAGATCTTAAAAAACACCAAGATGGTGGAAAAGGTAGAGGATATAGCAGAAAAGGATATAATTAAGCTTTATACCGAAAGGATTAAAGAGTGCTTTTTAAGCACTCTTATTTATTTTAATGTCAGTTAAATTAAACCCTAGCTTTTTTTACATTTAGTTATAATAAGTGAGGGAGAAATAAATAATAAATATAAAAAACTATATAAATACTGTGTCAACGATTTTTGACTTTG
>NZ_DGRF01000066.1:0-28375 GCF_002390995.1 Clostridium sp. UBA4395 | reverse complement strand
TATTTTGCGACGCCCCCTTTTATTATACTAATTTTTAATTCTATATGTAAAAAGAGCTATTTTAAAATAGATAGCTCCATATTAAAATAGCCACTTTCATTAACTATAAACTATAGTAATTCACTTGAGCTAATACTTCCTAATAGTGGTGGATGTTCTCCATTTTTAGGAATACCAATAACTGTTGCACATAGTAAAACAAAAACTCCTAGTACACACATATTTTTACAAAACTTACTCATTTATCAAAGCACCTCCTTTATACATATTTTATCATTGAAAGAAACAGATTGCAATAAACTTTGTATCATATACAAACACTTTTCAGCCTTTTCATATTCTTTATTTTTAAAATAAAGTTCTTGAAGTTTAGTATAATATTTTATCTTCAAATCTGAATTATTAGTATTTTTCAAAACACCAATAGCAGCTTCTATAATCTTTTCTAATTCTTCCTTCATATTTAATTGACAGTAAATTTTCTCAAGGAGTTCATAGCCCTTAAATATATACTCATAATCATTATATTCGTTAGCTTTTTCAATACCAAGTTCTATTATCATTATAGCCTCGTCATAAAGCTTTTTATTAACATAGATATTGGCCTTTTCAATTAAGGTGTGAGATACATTTTTATTATCAACCTTATTTCTAATTTGTTGAGATTTATTATAGTAATCCAATGCCTTAGATAATTTTTCTTCTCGTCTATATAAGGAACCTAGATTGTTATATATGAGTCCTAGTATCTTAGTACTTTCCTCATCATTTTCTTCCTTTACTATTTCAATTAACTCATGAAGTATTGTTATAGCATTATCTACCTCATTTAATCCTTCATAACAGTTGGCCTTTAATATATTCACATAAACATAATTTAAAAATCTTTTTTCCATGTCAATTCTATGAATAAATTTATTTATAATATCTATAGCTTCTTGAAATTTATTTATACAGCTATATGCTACTGACAAATTATATGTAGCATACCTTAAAACCTTTTCATCCTTAAACATCTCTGCATTATATATTGCTTTATTAAAATATACAATAGCCTCTTCATAGTCAAGAAGTAAAAATTTGCAATAACCCAATCTATTATAAACGTAACATATTTCACTATTTAGTTCTTCACCTCTTAAAATATCCATACAATAAAAATAATTTTTATAGGCTTCTAGATATTGATTTTCTTCAAAATAAAGATCTCCCTTTCTTCTGTATACCTTGGCTTCAATTGAATTTAAGTTATACTCTTCTCCAATATTCATAATTTCGTTTAACTCATTCATGGATAAATCATTTTTAAGGATTTTTTCACAATATAATTTAGCATCCTCTTCCACACTTCTTGAAAAATAATCTTCTTCTAGCTCTAATTCAATATTCAATTCTTTTGCTTTTTTCATAAACTTTTCCGTAATAATCTTTGATGCCTGTAATGTAATATTTCTTCTTCCATTTTCCAATAAACCTAAATATCCTCTGGTAAAATGAGAATCTTGAAATTCTTGCTGAGTCATTCTTAGTTGTTTTCTTAATAACTTTATTTTTTTATTTCCACTTATAAACTCCACACTTCTATCCATAGCCTTCTTATTAAACCCCTTCTATACCTAAGTTTTAATTTATTATTTTCTACCTCATCTTAAATCATATCATTTTTAAATTCATACTACAATAAATTGGATACTACATTTATATATAATATGTATTTCAAATACATATTATTCCATAAAAATGTATTCTTTTTTTATATCTTCATAGAATTTTAAGATGAAAATAAAAATTTATTTACATGATACTACATTTTTCGTGATACAATATGTAATATTCATTGTTTCACTGTAAACTGTTAAAGTAATTTGACTTAAACTTTTTATAGCATTTTTGATACAAAAATATATAATAAAAGTATAATATTAATAAGGGGATGATCTTATGAACAAAAAACTAATTTCAATTCTTGCAACTGTAGCTTTAGCTGCAACCTTCACTTTTCAACCTGTAAGTGCACAAGGCTTAGAAAAACCTACAAAAAATAAAGCAGATATCTTAAAGGAATTCAAAAATTTAAACAATGGTAAAGAGAAAGTTCACATTGACAACAAAGATGGAATGAAACTATTTATAAGTGGTATTCTATCGGAAACTGTTAATCCATCTTCTAGTAGTGTTATTGATTTCTTAAATGAAAACATGTCACTATTCAATATGAAAAATATTAAAAATAACTTTTCTCTTATCACCGCTGAACAAGATGATTTAGGATTTACCCATATAAAACTTCAGCAAACCTTTGACGGAAAAAAAGTTTACGGGAAAACTATAACTGCACACTTTGATAAAAATGGTGTTATTACTGGACTAACAGGAACTTTAGAAAATAGAATATCCTCAGTAACTAAAAAGAATAATAAACCTCTTACTGCAGATAAAGCTATAGAAATAGCTAAAGCTTCTAAGACATTTACTGAATTAACAGAAGAAGTCAGAGCTGAAAATTATATATACTTCGACGATAAAAATGCTTATGAAGTTTATAAAATAAATCTTGCTTATGATCTTCCTGAAATGGAAAGCTGGGAAATCTTTGTAGATGCTTATAGTGGTGATATTATAAAAACAGAAAGTTTAATAAGAGAAGCTGGCCCAGTTACTGGTACAGGCATTGCTGTAAATGGTACTACTAGAAAGTTAAATTTATACCAAAATAAAACTAACTCATATCAATTAAAAGATACTACTAAACCTATGACTGGAACTATAAACACTTATACAGCTAACTATAGAACTACAACAACAGGCACTTTAATGACAAGTTCTAGTACTACAGTTTCTGATAAAGCTGCAGTAAGCGCCCATAGCTATGCAGAAGTTGTATATGATTTTTATAAAGATTTATTTAATAGAAATAGTTTAGATAATAGAGGTATGTCCTTAACTTCTGTTGTGCATTATGGCTCCCGTTATAATAATGCCTTTTGGAATGGATATAAAATGGTTTATGGCGATGGCGATGGCTCCTATTTTGCACCATTATCAGGAGACCTTGACGTAGTTGCTCACGAAATGACTCATGGAGTAACTTCAAATTCTGCAGATCTTGCTTACGAATACCAATCTGGAGCATTAAATGAATCTATGTCAGATGTTCTAGGTGTTTTGGTACAAACCTATGACAAGTACAATGTTGCTAATGGTGGCCAATGGACATTCAATTCTTCTGATTGGGTAGTTGGAGATGAAATTTATACTCCAAATATATCAGGAGATGCGTTAAGAAGTTTAGCAAATCCAACACTATACGATCAACCTGCTCATATGAATAATTATCAAAATCTACCAAACACACAAGCCGGAGACTGGGGTGGAGTTCACATCAACTCTGGAATTCCTAATAAAGCTGCTTATTTAGTTGCTCAAAATATAGGCTGTGAAAAAACTGCTCGTATATATTATAGAGCATTAACTGTTTATTTTAACTCCAATACAAATTTCTCTCAAGCAAGACTTGGTTTAATACAAGCTGCTACAGACTTATATGGAGCTAATTCAACTGAAGTACAAGCAGTATCTAATGCTTTAACATCAGTTGGAATTCTAGGTAACTAGCAGTACACCTATTTATAAAAATTTAAACTCTATATTTAGTATTATGATTAGATATAGGGTTTTTTATTTATAATAGGATAATGCCTTTTTACCCATCTTAGTCCATACTGACTTAAATATGCTTTTATCAACCTTTGCATTTTTAACTCCAGTTAAAGGATCATTATAATATATTGAATTCTCATCCATACCTGTGATTAATACTGCATGTTGAGTAAAATAAGAATTTATAACCGTTCCATTACTGGTCCAAGTATGAGATACTTTCGGTTCTTTAAAAGTAGATGTTATCCATACTACAATTGGTCTTCCACTTGATAGTACGTTTTCCAACTCCCCATAATCACAACCTGTCAAATCTAGTGCTTTATCTGGTAAGTATTCATTTATTACTGGTGCAAGAGCCACAGGATCTATAGAATATCCAGGAGTTTTACCTGTTATATCTCCAACAAACCCCTTCTTTGGGTTTCCCCATTCTATTATACTGCCTTTTGAGTCATATTTAATTGGAGTTAAATCCCTCTTGACCTTTCCAATTACAGAATCCTTACTAATGTTAACTCCTGCATAATTTAGCATCATAGTTAAAGATGTTGCCTCACATCCATTTTTATATTCTGGCAACTGATTAATTATAGCTACATCTAGATTTATTTGTTTTGATGCATTTAATGCTTTTTCTAATTCATCTTTCTTTTTCTGAAGTTCTTCTTCTTTTAATCGCTTTTTTTCAGCTTTTTTAGCTTCTGCTTCTTCCTTAGCTTTTCTTTCAGCTTCTTCTTTTGCTACCTTTTCTTCTTCTTTTTTTCTTCTCTTTTCTTCCTTCTCAAGCCTAGCTTCTTCCTCTGAACTTATATAACTAACATTGCCCTTACTAGCTAAAAAACTCATATGATCTTGAAGAGCACTAACCTTTTTACTTTCATAAATATATATATTAAATGTAATTGTTAATGCTACAAAGGAAAGTGCTAATATAAACAATGCAAAAAGCTTTTTCATAGTACTCCCTCCCTAGTATACAACTCCTATAGAATATTAATTTAAATCCGCCTTTTTAATATTATCGTCAAGTTCTGATTGTACTTTAGGCGGTTTAGTTGCAATATATACAGCTGATATAATAATTATTGAACCTATTATTTGACTAAATCTCAAAGTTTCTCCAAGTATAAAGAAACTAAATATAAAAGTAACTACAGGACATAGGTTTAAGAATAAAGTAGATATACCTACATCTAATTCCTTAAAAGCAAAATTATATCCAAAGTTTCCAAAAGAAGAACATATTAATGCTAAAAATAAAAGATTTAAAATTATATTACCATTAATCATCTGGAAGTTTATAGTTTCAAAAGGTAATAATGGTAGAAAGGCTAGTGTACCAAAAATAGACTGATAGGTTGTAATGGTTATGTTAGAATATTTTTTAAACAAAGGCTTTGTAATTATTAAATACCCACACCATGCTATTACGCTACCAAACATATAAAGATATCCTGATAAAGATCCACCTACTACATCTTTTCCTATAACTAAATAAATTCCAAATATAGATACTATAATACCAATTACACTTAATCTAGATATCTTTGTTTTATAAAATATTTTATCTGCTATTATTGCTGCTACTGGTAAAGTAGCTACTATTATGGATGCTGAATTAGCAGACACCCTTAATATACCATTATTTTCAAAGAAGAAATATAAGGTGATAGCAAAAATTCCACTGACAGCCAATCTTCCATAATCTTCTTTATTAACTTTCTCCTTATTTGTAAATTGTTTTATTATAATAAGTGTTACAGTGGCAATAAAAAACCTAACAAAGGCCATTGCTACAGGTGAAAATGCATCTAATACTACTTTTATACTAACAAAAGAAATTCCCCAAGCTACCACTACACCTATTAACGTTATGTACGCTAATGCTTTTTTTGTCTTCATAATTTTCCCCCCATCTGCATGCTTAATTATATCATAATCTTGTACTATTTCTATTATTAATATAAACATTTATTATACTCTAGCATATTATATTCATATAATAAATCCACTACACTTATTAAAATCTGATAAATGTAATGGATTATTTTTTATTTTATAACTTTGTGGCATATTTTTTTTCAAAATAGTGAACTACTTCATACATTAAATAAGCAATTATTGAAAGAATAACTACACTCATCATTACCATATCTAATTGTGCTACTTGTCCTCCATATACTATTAAGAAACCAAGTCCTTTTTTTGCTACTAAAAATTCTCCCATTATAACTCCTACCCAAGAAAGTCCTACACTAATCTTTAGCGCAGATATAAAAGTTGGTGTCGTAGCAGGAATAATTAAGTTAGTTAAAATTTTAAACTTTGACGCACCAAAGGTCTTTAAGAGTTTTATTTTATCTTCTTCTACTTCTCTAAATCCTGAAAGTATACTTATTATTGTAGAAATTATAGAAATTAACAATGCCATGATTATAATTGCCTTCATTCCATTTCCTGCCCAGAATATTATTATAGGTCCTAAAGCTACTTTAGGAAGTGCATTTAGGACTACAATATATGGATCTAAAACATTGGAAAGAAAGTCTGACCACCACAACATTATTGCAATTATAGTCCCTAAAAAGGTTCCTAAAGTAAATCCAATTATAGTTTCAAAACAAGTTATTGTTATATGATTAATTAAAGCTCCCTCATTATACAACTTTATAAAACTCTTAAACATTCTTAATGGTGTACTGGTTAAAAATGGGTCAATAATCTTTAAATTGCCTAATACTTCCCAAAGAAGAAAAAATGCAACTAATATAAGTATTCTAGTAAAAATAATCTTTCTTCTGTTTCTTTTTACCTTCTTTAAATATTCTTCATGTTCCTTACTTATCATCATAATCCATCTCCTTCCATATATCATTAAAATATACTCTAAACTTACTGTGTTCACGACACTTTAAAGGAGTTAGATTTTCTCCATCAAATTCTATCTTTATAATTTTCTTTATTACTGCCGGTCTTTTTGATAGCACTATTACCCTAGATGACATAGACACAGCCTCTGAAATGTCATGGGTGACCATAATGGCTGTTTTACCTTCATTTTTAATTATTTCGTATATTTCATCACTGACATTGAGTCTAGTTTGATAATCTAGGGCTGAAAATGGTTCGTCTAAAAGTAAAACTTCTGGGTCTAAAGCTAAGGTTCTAATTAAAGCAACTCTTTGCCTCATACCGCCTGATAACTGTCTTGGATAATGATCCTTAAACTCCCATAGATTATAGTTTTTTAATAATTTCTCTAACTTTATTTTCGCATCATCATTCATCATTTTTTTAATTTTTAATCCTATACTTACATTCTGCAATACCGTTAACCACTCAAAAAGTTGATCCTTTTGAAACATGTATCCAATTTTATCTGAGTACCCTTCTTGAACACGTCCATCAACTAATATATCTCCTGATGAAGCTTCAATAAGCCCAGATACTATATTTAAAAGTGTAGATTTTCCGCATCCTGAAGGTCCAACTATACTTACGAACTCTCCACCGTCTACTGTGAAGTTAATATCTTTTAAGGCAACAGTCTCTGCAGATAGTGTATGATAATTCATATAAATATTCTTTATTTCAATTCTATTCATATCTCCATCTCCATATCTTTATTTTTTATCTTCTTAGTTTTCTAATTTCTTTTCTATAATTACTTATAATCCTTAGCTTTAAAGTTCTTTAATATTTTATAGTACTAATATATGAGGTTATAATAAATGTTGATAATAAAACTTATACCATATATAAATAAAAGGAATATGCCTTCAAAATCCTAAAGACATGTTCCTTTAAAATTATTTATTTGTATATACAATTTATAGATTTTAATGATTCTAAAAAATCATTTTTTCTTTATTTCTTCATAGCCTTTTCACTAATTGAATTATTAACTATATCTTTAAATGGTGGTCTTTTAGTTAAAAGTTCCGAGTCATAAGATTCTATAATATCCATTAATCTATTCATATCCTCTTCACTTACCGTTGGAGTTTTAGCGTAAGCCTCTATTTTTTTATAATTTTTCACAACTGTTTCTATTACTTCTTCATCTGTTCCTGGAAAGAAATCTTTTATAGAAGTGGCAACTGTAGCATCCTCATTAGACATTACCCACTCCTGCCCCTTTTGAATAGCCTTAACAAATCTTACTAACAAGTCTTCATTCTCATTAATATAAGATTGAACAGTATAAAAGCATGTATATGGAAGGGTTCCAGCGCTTTCTCCAATAGATGCTACTACAGATCCATTTATCTCATTTGCTATTACACTAGCAGTTGGTTCAAATATTGCAGCATAGTCTCCGGTACCGCCTTTAAATGCTCCTGGAACTGCGTCAAATGCTATATTAGTAACTAAATTTAAGTCCTTTTCTTTGTCGATATTTTCATTTTTTAATACATACTCAAGAGCCATTTCAGGTACTCCACCCGGTCTTCCTCCTATAACTGTCTTCCCTTTAATGTCTTGCCATGAAAACTCACTATGTTTTTTTCTAGATACTAAAAACGATCCGTCCTTTTGAGTTAACTGGGCAAATACTACTGGATAATCTTCTCTACCTTGATTATAAATATACATTACTTGCTCTGGTCCTGAGAATCCAATATCAACACTTCCACTAATAAGTTGTTGCATAGTTTTATCTGCACCTTGACCTGTGGAAAGTTTAATCTCAATTCCTTCTTCTTCAAAGAATCCCTCACTAATTGCTGCATACATTGGTGCATAAAAAATGGATCTAGTTACTTCATTAAGTCTTATAGTTGTTATTTTATCTTTATTCCCTTGATTTTCTTTGTCTGATGTCTTATTTTTATTACATCCTGTAAATAAGCCAACACATATAAATGCACAAATTAAAGCACTTAATAACTTAATAGTTTTTTTTCTCATAATTTCCTCCTAGAATAATATTAGTAATCCAATTTAACACTTCACTTCTCATACTCTATAATATGTAGAATAATGATTTTTGCTAACTAAAGTTTATAACTAATAATTACTTATATTAAAAAAGTATATTTGTATAAATTATAAATACTGTGATATTTGACATGTATTATAACTCATGTTAGTATCCTAGTGTAGCACTATGAAACTTAATAATGGTCATAGACTATCTAAGAAATCTATATACTTAAAATGTATTTTATGTTTAATATTAAATTTATATATTCTATTCATTTTACATTGCATAAGGGGGGATTTATATGTCTATAGCAATAATGGCATGTAGAAAATTAGTGGGTCAATGTTCTGGAACTGGATGTTTTGATGCCTATAACACTTTAACTGATGCGTTTCAAAAGTATGAAAATTCAAAACCTATTTTATCAAGCTTCTTCTATTGCAGCGGTTGTAATAAAACTATATTAGGTGAAGAAGATTGGAATCATAAAATAGAACAACTTAAAAGAAAAAAGGTTAGTACCATTCATATAGCTCTTTGTATAAAGGTTGAGTGTGATAATTATAATAAACATGAAGTGCTTCTAAAAAATCATGGATTCAATGTCATTCATGGCACTCATAGGTAATCAAAATTATTACATAATTTGAATAAATGAATTAAAATTCATTAATAATAAAAGTGACCAGTAGATAAAATTTCAATTGGCTACTTTTATGTTTATATCATTTATCTTATTAAATAATAACTCTAATTTATTTTATTATCTATATAGTTATATTTATTTACAAATTTAACTATGTTGTATTTTTATGTTATAATAGTGTTAAAATATACAAGGAGATGATAAATTTGGAACTCAATTGGAGTCTTAAAGAGCTTTATTCTTCCTTTGAATGCAATGAATTTAAAGAGGATTTGGATAAGCTCGATGTACTTATAGAAAATTTCATAACTACTACTAATAACATTATTGATAGTACAGATTCACCTGATAAGTTGTTAGAAAATTTCATATCTATGAATATAGAATTAAAAACTCTAGCAAGGAAATTAGGTAGTATGGTTCACTTAACTCTTAGTGTAGATACCAAAAATTCAGCTGCTTTAAAATATGATGATATTCTTTCTTTTAAAATTAGTAATCTAGCTGAAAGTGAAGCTAAAATTACAAAATGGATTGGAAATCTTAAAGATTTAGATAAAATAATTCAAGGTTCTAGATTACTTAGTGACCATAATTTTTTTCTTAAAGAAAAAGCAGAAAATTCAAAATATATGCTAAGCGATAAAGAAGAAGCTATAATAGCAAAAATGAAAAATACTGGTTCAGATGCTTGGTGCAAACTTAAAAATGTGCTAACATCTGGCCTTATGATTGATATAGAACTATATGGAAAAAATAAACAACTACCTTTATCTGTGATTAGAAACATGGCTTATGAAGCTGACTCAACTATTAGAAAAAAAGCTTATGAGGCTGAAATTAAGGCTTATGAAAAAATTCATGATGGTATGGCTGCTGCTATTAATGGAATAAAGGGTGAAGTTATAACACTTTGTGATATGAGAGGGTTTCCTTCTCCACTAGATAAGACTCTTTTTAATTCAAGGATGGATAGAAAAATTTTAGACTCTATGCTAGACGCTATTAAAGAATATCTACCTATATTTAGAAAATATCTCAAAAGAAAAGGCGAACTTTTAGGTCATAAAAATGGTCTACCATTTTATGATTTATTTGCGCCTATGGGCAATGCTGATATGACTTACACCTATGAAGATGGATGCAAGTGTGTAATTGATAATTTTAGAACCTTTAGTGATGACTTATCAGATTTCGCTAAAAATGCCATGGAAAAATCATGGATAGATGTTTTACCTAAAGAAGGAAAGGTAGGAGGTGCATTTTGCTCTAGACTTCCTCATGTAGGTGAGAGTAGGGTGTTATTAAACTATGGTAATACCTTTAGTGATGTAGTTACCCTTTCCCATGAGCTTGGTCATGGGTATCATGGATATTGCCTTAACAATGAAAGTATATTAAATGCACATTATCCTATGCCAATAGCAGAAACAGCTTCTAACTTCTGTGAGACTATAGTAAAAAAAGCAGCTATTAAAACTGCTACTAAAGATGAGGCTTTCTCTATCTTAGAAACTGAAATTAGTGACTGTACTCAAGTTATAGTTGATATTTATAGTAGGTTTCTATTTGAGAGTGAATTATTTAAAATAAGAAAAGAAAGATCTCTTAGTGTAAAAGATTTAAATGAAATAATGATTAATGCCCAAAAAGAAGCTTATGGTGATGGCCTTGATTCTAACTTCCTTCATCCATATATGTGGGCTTGTAAAACTCATTACTATTATGCTGAAAATAATTTCTATAACTTCCCTTATGCCTTTGGTCAATTATTTGCAAAAGGTCTTTATGCAGAATACTTAAAGAGGGGCGATTCCTTCCCACAACAATATAAAACCCTTCTTTCATCAACAGGGAAAAATTCTTTAAGCGATATAGCTAAAATAATGAATATTGATATCTCTTCTAAAGACTTTTGGATAACTTCTTTAAAAATGATAGAAGAAGACATCAATCTATTCTTAAAATATAATAGTTAAAGTAGTTAAGATTATATTAGAAATTAAAAAAACAGTCTGATTTAAATTATTTTAATCAGACTGTTATTATTTTGCATACTTAGTAAATTAGTAAAATCTATACTATTTCTCTAAGCCTGCAGCTTCTCTTATTTTATCTATATTCTTATCTTCTTTATTTTTCTGAAGCATCATGTAAACATATATTGGTATTCCTACAAGCATTAATATAAATCCATACATTACCACATCAGATCCTGTTCCATATATAGCATATATAGAATAAGCAAATGCAAGTAATGAGAAGAATGAACTCTTTAAGAAGTTTATAAAGCTAAAATCTTTTGATTTCTTACATAGTAATACTATTTCAGCAGCTGCTGAGAATGTGTATGCTGGTAAGAAAGATAATGTAGCTAGTAATATCATAAAGTCAAAGGCACTTCTAAGAGACCCTACATAGTTCATTATCAAAAGTAAATTCATGCATATACTTCCTATAACAAGAGATGTCACAGGAGTATTAAATTTAGGATTTATACGTTTAAATATTGCTGGGAATAATCCATCTTCAGCTGCTCCAACAGCACTTCTAGCTGTTGTTAATAGCCATCCAGAAGTTGCTCCTAAAGTAGAAATTAGTGCACCAGCTGCTATGAAAGTTCCCCCCCATGAAGCTCCTGTAGCTTTATTTATAATATCTGCTAGTGGTGCATCTGAATTTGCAAGAGCTGCTTGATCCATCGCACCCATAGAAACAACACTCATTACTATATATATGGCAGACACTATTACTATTCCATATATAGTACTTTTCTTAATATTTTTCTCTGGATTTTTTATTTCTCCACCTGCTACTGTAGCACTTTCTAATCCTACAAAAGCCCATAGTGCTATCGCTATAGCTGATGGTAATGTTCCCATTCCGCTTACTTCTGGACTAGATACAGTCTTCATATAGCTTGGATCAAAATTTAGTGCAGCAATTACAATAAATACTACAAGTACTGCAATTTTTAATACTGTTGATATAACTCCTATTTTTCCAACATATTTTACACCATATATATTTATTAATGTAAATATCCATACCACTGCAGAAGATATCAAGAATGCTGCTAGTGGATTGTTTGCAGCTGGAACAAAGTATGTAAAATAACTCATAAATGCTGTAATTATAGCAGCATTTCCTACCCATGCACCTATCCAAAAGGACCATGCAATTAGAAAACCTGCAAAATCACCGAAGGCAGCTCTTGTATAAACAATAGGACCTCCAGTTTTAGGCATTTTTGATCCTAAATTAGCAAAGCTTAAAGCAATAAGTAATGATCCTATTGAAGTTAAAACCCATGCTAGTATAGCTACTTTTGGGTTTGTTACTCTTGCGAAACTTGCCGGTGACATAAAAATTCCTGAACCTATTACATTCCCAACTACGATAGCTGTAGCTGCAGCTAGTCCAAGATCTCTCTTTAATGAAGCATCAGTTTGTATTCCGTCTTTTTTAGCCATTTTTTTCCCCCTATAATTGATTTCTTTTAAAAGTAGTTAATTTACTTCTAGAAACCTTAGACATTAAATTTCCACTCAATTATCTAGTTTAATTTAATCGATTACAAAAATCAACCTATTTTTAAATAATTTTTATTATTTTAAAGGGAATTTTATCGATATTTATATATAAGTTGTATGTTTAATGTTTATTATGAACAATGTTGTATTAAATGAATTTTTATCCATAATATATTTTCTACTTTCTATATAAAATTCTTCATAAAATCCATCATTAATTTTCATCAATAAGGAACAAAACTCTATGAAGAAATCTTCTTCATAGAGTTTATTTAAAATTAATATTTAAATTATCTTGATATTGTAGTATTTACTTTAACTGTATCCTTTTTTAGGATAAACATTAAAAATCTTATAAGCACATATAATACTATAACAGTTGCAATTACCTCTTGAAATTTAACTACATATTTCAGCCAAGAAATTTCTTTTCCAGCTTTCATCAAAAATCCATTAGTACCCTTCATTGCAATTGCGCTTATTACCATAGGAAATGTAAATGCAGCATAACTGGGATAAAATTTAAGTCTTAACCCCTGTACAAGATACACTATTCCACATATATATAATACCATTACCAATACTGCTAAAAACATGACCATATTAATATTCTTTTCTGAAAAAGAATTTAAATATGCAGCAAGTGTAAGTGCAGCTGGCGCTGCAAATATTACTGTGGTTGGAAAGGCTGGTTCTGGTATTCCCTTTACTATAAGGGTTCTATAACCTAAAACAGGAATTAATATAATAAGTGAAATAAAGGCAATCCAGAAAAAAGCTTGTCCCAGTTGAGCTAATTTAAATGCTGGTGCAGTTATTCCACCTACACCTATTCCCACATAAACAATAAATGTACTTGGAAACATCTTCTTAATATCAAATTTTAATATAAAGTTTTTAGAATAAAATATTATTAGGCCTATATGTATTAATACCCCCACCCACCATAGAATAAATCCAGATGAGAAAGATATTTCCTTTAAATATGCAGATAAAAGCATAACCCCCATGGAGTAGGTAGGTATAACTGCTGCAATAACAGGATTTTTTATTTCTTCTTTTACATCTTTCCAGCAAGTTATAATCTTTATTGTAAGAAGTATTAATATTATTGCAGATATCACTCCAAGGATATTTTTAAATACTATATTGTATGATGATAATAAATTTCCTAATGAAGCTAATGCTAGCATTACAGCTGCCATTGGCAATGGTATTTTTTTTATATAATTCATATTCATTTTCCTCAACTATTCATCAATATTTTCAATATTTAATTCTCTTACAATAATTTCTGCAGCCTTTTCTGCCATTTCTCCAGTAAATCTTATGCATTGTGCTTTATGCTCACCAGATGCCATATCCATACCTTTAGTTTGAACACTGCAACATAAACATTTATGCTTTTGTCTAAAACTATCTTGTAATTCATAGGCTAACTGTAAAGCTTTAACACTCTTGGGATCTTGAGGATTACTTCCTTTAGTTCTTCCAAAAAAGTATCCAAGACATAAAACAGCTCCTGTAACAGCTCCACATGTACATTTTGATTTTCCAATACCTACTGGAAATCCAGAAGCCATGGCAATCATTTCATCTGGCATGTCTACTTCAAAGTTACTTTTAATAGATGCAACTATTGCTTCTGAACAATAAAACTCACCTTTTCTGAAATGTTCTTCTGCAACTTCTCTAACCTTTTTCACACTAATTTTTTCAATCATTACATATACCCTCTTTCATATTTAATTCATCTTCATTATAACTATTTGCTAATAAATAAACTTTAATAATTATAATATTAAATAGTTATATTTTATCTATTTGAATTTCAAATATACTATGAATTAATATTAGGTATTTGCCAATCAATTTCTTTTTGTTCCAAAGATTTTAATATATCATTAGTCTTTGAGAAGTGCTTACATCCCATAAACCCTCTAGTTGCAGATAAAGGACTAGGATGTACTGAAGTTAAAATATAGTGATTAGGATTTGTAATAAACTTCATCTTTTCCTTTGCATTATTTCCCCATAATAAAAATACTATAGGCTTCTCTCTTTCATTTAATAATGTTATTATTCTATCAGTAAAACATTCCCAGCCCTTATTTTTGTGTGAATTGGCCTCACCTTCTCTTACTGTAAGTACAGCATTCAAAAGTAATACTCCTTGTTTTGCCCAAGGAACTAAGTAACCATTATTAGGAATATAGCACTCTAAATCACTTTTTAATTCCTTATACATATTTAAAAGAGATGGTGGAATTCTAACTCCAGGTTGAACTGAAAAAGATAATCCATGTGCCTGACCAGCTCCATGATATGGATCTTGCCCCAATATTACCACCTTAACATCCTCATAAGATGTAAATTTAAGGGCATTAAAAATATTATTCATATCTGGGAATACATTGCCAGTTTTATATTCACTAATCAAAAATTGTCTTAATTTTATGTAATAAGGCTTATCAAATTCTCCTTTTAGCTTTTCATCCCAAGAGTTTCCTATATTCACCATTACTAATCATCCTTTCCATCCATTACTTATACAATTATATTTATATAATTACTTATAAAAACTTTTATGTCAATAACTCTTATAAAAGAAAGCCCTTCTGCTACTGTGCAGAAAGGCTTTCACCATTTATTATAACAATAAAATCATTACACTATCATGATATTATTTCCGGTACTTCCCCCGTTCTTTATCCCATGATAACTCTTCAGAAAATTCCTCTTTAAATTTCCTTAGTTGCTGCTTTGTTTTGGGGTTAGTAGCTATATGTGTAGATTGATAAACATTCTTCATAAGCTATTCCTCCTTCAAATTCTCGTTTCTATGAAATTCACTTAAACATTCACAGGCATGAAAACTTACTACAAAACAAATAATGATTTTATTGGTATGATAATAGTATGTCATGAAAAAATTTTTTTATGTATTTATAAAAAAACTTTTTTTAAACTCACATTCCAATTTAAATTGTATATTATGATATTGTAATACTATTAAGGAGCATGTTATGTTCATTAGGAAACCCTATGATATAAACTCACAAAATTATTATACTAATAGATACTTAGATGACGAAGAAAGTTGTAATGAGTGTTTTGATGAAAGGATAGTACCTCCATTTTTCCCAGGAGGTCCTGGCCCATCAGCACCACCATGGAATCAACCACCAAGACCCCCAGTATCACAACCTGGTTCACCTTCAGGTCCACAATCAGGAGGACCTCCAGGACCTCCCCCAAATATGACGCCTAAGAAATCATTTTCTTCAGGACCACAGACTAAAGCTGTATCCCCTGGATCTATAAGACCTTGTAGATTCCAATTTGTATATATATGGCTTCGTAATGGAAATTCTTTTTGGGCGTGGCTTATTAATGTAGATAGACGAACTGCCTATGGGTTTAGATGGACTGGTTGGAGATGGGTTTACTTTGGTATAAGCTTAAACAGAATAGATTACTTTGAATGCTTTGGTAGACGTTATACCCCACCAGAAGATAATCTTACGCCTACCTTAGAGACTCAAGTATTATCACCTTCACAATTCAAACTTGAATATCCATTTATTGAAAATGCTGAAAATGGAGATACTGCTAGTATAGTGAATCAAGAAATTATTGATTCATTGAATTCTTTATGGCTTAATGAAGTTTTAGTTCCTGATAAAGTGAACTTTACAACAGTAGAAAGTGCTTATGAAGTTCCTCTAAATTCTGATGGTCTATTAAGTATAGTAATGTCTTTGTACACAGAAACTGAAGATAATCCAGCTGGCAGTACTTTATTTACTTCTTTAACTATGGATGTTAATACTGGAGAGGTTTATGACTTTGGTAATTTATTTAATAATAGCATGAACTATACTGAAATTGTTAGTGATATAGCTACACAAAAAGCTAATGAAATGAATATAAATTTCACTACACCATATACCGGAGTTACAGATACTCAAAAATTCTATTTAACTCCTGAAGGTTTAGTATTATATTATCAAGTTGATGAATTTACACCAGCCTCTAGTGGATTATTTAGAATTACTATTCTTTATAATGAACTTTCCAATATTTTATATCCAGAAAGCCCGCTAGTTCGACTTATTCAAACTCAGTTCCGTTAATGAATTACTATATTAGTTAACACATATTATTTTCAAATTAATAATTTATTTATCGAGTAGGACTTATTTAAAAGTAATTTTAAATAAGTCCTTTTCTTAATTTATTCTTAGATTTTATATGTTCTATCACTGTAATTTTCAACAGAGCCCTTAACTAAGTCATATTATTTAAAAGAGTATATTGTATTAATATCTTTAGCTGTATAATAGTGTTATATAAATATAATTTAGTTTAGAAGGTAGGTTTTAAATTATGTATAACTATCTCACTGAAAAATCACTTCAAATTCTAAAAGATGAACTTGAACATAGAAAAAATGTGGTTAGATTTCAGATAAATGAAGAATTAAAAGAAGCTAGAGCTCATGGAGACTTAAGTGAAAATTTTGAGTATAAAGCAGCTAAAAAGAACAGAGCTGACAATAATAGACGTATGGGATATCTAGAAAAAATGATTAAAACGGCAAAAATAATAAATGATGACACATCAGAAAATCAGGTTGGTATTGGAAAAATTGTAACCCTAAGATTTCTAGATGATGAAGAAGAAGAAGATTTCACCATGGTAACCACCGTTGAAGCAGATCCTCTTAACAATAAAATTAGCATAGAGTGTCCTTTAGGAAAAGCGTTATACAAAAGAAATTTAGGTGAAAAAGTAGAAGTTACATCTCCAGATGGCTCTTATAGTGTAGTCATAGAAAAGCTCCAAATGATAAAATAATAAAAGTGGCTATGTCAAAATAATCTAAATCTCATTTTGACACAGCCTTCTACTTTTTATTAAATCACTTCTACAGATATATTATCTTCTGATGTATTATCTAGTAATAAATTCTTCTTCTTAGTCATGTAATATAGAATCATCACAATAGTTATTCCTTTAAGAACACTACTCATACTAATGCTCCACCAAACTCCATCTATGCCTAAAAGGTTTGGTGATGATAATATCATAGATGCTGGAACTCTAAGTCCTGTCAGTATAATGCTTACAGCTGCAGGTATATATGTTCGTCCTAAACCATTGAACATTCCTACTGTTGTAATTTCAATACACATAAATAATTGAGAATACCCAAGGATTCTTAAATAATCTGTACCTAATCTTATAGCTTCTTCTTCTTTTATGAATACTGAAAAAATTCCTTTCCCACCTATTATTAATACTAGAGTTGCTAAAATTCCAACTACACCTGCTATTAAAATAGTAGCTTTATAGCCTTCCTTAATTCTATCATGTTTTTTAGCTCCATAATTTTGTCCTACAAAAGAACTAAGGGCTGTTGAAAATCCACCTGCAGTCATCCAAGTTATTGCTTCAATTTGAACTCCTACTTTTTGTACTGCTATAGCGACTTCGCCAGATCCAGCTATTACCCTTGCTATTAAAATAGAAAAAATAGTAAATAGTCCAGTTTGAGCTCCTGATGGAATTCCTAATTTACATATAGTTTTTATAGCTCTAAAATCAGGTTTCTTTAATAGAGTAAATTTCAAATATTTTTCTTTACTCTTTAAAATAGATATTAAGAAACAAATCACAACTATACTTTGTGACCCTATGGTTGCTAAGGCTGCCCCTAAAACTCCCATCTTTGGAATAGGTCCCATACCAAAAATTAAAATTGGATCAAATACTATATTAACTATTAAACCAACAGTGTTAATAATAAAGGGTGTCTTACTGTTACCTGCTCCATTAAATATTGCTGTTAGTACTGGTATTAAATTTGTTATAACCATCCCCATAGCTATTGTAGCTAGATAAGTTTCTGCCATAGATATAACTTTCATATTTTCTAACTGAAAAAAAGCTAAAAACTTACTTCTAAATAATAGTATTATTATTCCCATGATTAAGGATAAAACTATATTAATTTGTAGGGCACTAACAATATAATTTCTTGTAGCTTTTTCATCTTTACGTCCCAAGCTTTGAGATACTTTTACCTCCGCACCTACCTTAGCTATCATGGTAAGAGCTGCAGCTAAATTACTAAAAAACCCTGCTGTTCCTACTGCTGCTACTGCTGTACTTCCTATTCTTCCAACCCAAAGCATGTCTGTTAGATTGTATGCCATTTGGATAAATGAAGTTGCCATAATAGGAAGAGCTAATTTAACTAGCTTTCCACTTATAGACCCTTCTGTTAAGTCTATTCTTTTCTCCATAATATCAATCCCCACCACTATAAAATTTTATGCTATTAATTTCTCATTAATAATTCTACAACACCCTAATAAATATTTTACTTCGTACTACGAAGAATGTCTACATAATTTTAATATGTATTTTTGTTGAAGTTATTTTATCATTGCAATTTTTCCTAAAAAAATTTGAGATAATAAAAATACCATGGTTTATATATAACTAACTTGTTATATATAAACCATGGTTAATCACATATTTAATTTACATACATACATTCATTCATACATTCAATCTACTTTTTTAAAATCATTATATCCTCTAAGGTAGCCCTATCTACTATAATATTATCTCCTAAAATTTCTCTTACTTTATCAACTTGTGATGTCAACCCTTCGAAACCAAATCTATTTTTACTTATGCCTTCAAAGTGTTTCTCAACTTCCTTTGTAAGTATATTACAGTCCCCTTTAATAATTTTGTAGGCTTCCATTATTTCATCCTTTGGTTTTGAGAATACAATACTTCCATCCTTTATAAAAGTAATATAATCTGCTATTCTTTCAAGGTCTGAAGTTATATGAGTAGATATTAATACCCCCATATTTTCATTTTCAATTAAACTTTGAAGTTCTTCTAAAACTTCGGATCTAACCACTGGGTCTAATCCCACAGTAGGTTCATCCATTATTATAAACTCTGCTCCATGGCTAAGGGCTATACATAATGAAAATTTCATTCTCATACCCTTAGACAATTCTTTTAGTTTTTTATCCTTATTAAGCTCAAACTTATTTAAATAATAATTAAACTTTTCCTTATCCCACTTACTATATAACATAGAAACCATGTTGCCATTTTCTTTTAAAGACATATGGTCATAGTAGCAAACTTCATCATATACAAAACCTATTCTATCTTTTATTTCCCTTTCATATTTAACGTTATCTTTATCAAATATCTTTATATCTCCACTGTCCTTCTTTAATAAATTCATTATAAGTTTTATTAGTGTAGTTTTACCTGCCCCATTTTCACCAATTAACCCCATAATAAACCCTTTAGGCAACTGTAAAGAAACATTATTTAACTTAAAATTTTTATATTTTTTACATAAATTATCCACATACAATATATTATCCATCATATTCCTCCTACTATAGGTTATATTCTTCAGCAAGTACTCTTAAACTTTCTATGATTTCTTCTACTGATATTCCAGCTTTAGAACCTTCCTCTATTGCCTTAATTAGATAGTCTTCCATATTTCTCATAATAGATTCTTTTAAAAGTTCCTTATCTTGAACATTTACAAAGGATCCCTTCCCTGGAACTGTGTATATAAAGCCTTCCCGTTCTAGCTCATCATAAGCTCTCTTAGTTGTAATTACACTAATTCTCAGTTCTTTAGCAAGTCCTCGTATAGATGGCAATGGCTCATTAGGCTCTAACTTATTTGTTAAAATATCGTCCTTTATTTGTTTTTCTATCTGAGAATATATGGGTTCTCCCGAAGAGTTGTTTATTATTATATTCATTGAATTTCCTCCAAGTTTAAATGTATTCTGTAAATTTTTTCTACCTATAAATCTCTCTTTCTATATCCAATTATAGACAATACTATAAAGAAAAAATATATTATAACTCCTATTAGAGTAATGCCTATAGCTAAATACACTCTAGGAATTGTGCTTACTAATAAATACTTACTAATTCCTATGAAAATATTAGGACGTATCTTATCAATAAGCTTCAAAATAATTATAGGCACATTTATAACTGCTATAATAATGATTGCAGAGTATTTTGCAGCAACACTATAATCATATCTATAGTATACAAAATTAGTAACCCCAATTATTAGACAGTAATATATAAAAGATAAAGATTGGATAATATAAATTATATATAAATTTTCTTGATTAAAGTTTCCAACTAATAATACTATTGACATAAGTATAAATGAACATAAAACATAAATTATGAAATAATAAATAAATTTACTTATCACTACATCAACTCTTCTTACCGGGAAGCTATTAATTATTACATCATAGTTTCTTCTCAATTCATCTGTGGCTGTAAATTTATTTGCTATTAACGGTACTATGAAGGTTCCCAATAAATAAATAAAAAGTGTAGCTTCAAAGCTATACATAGAAGCAAAACATAATGCTATCCCTACAACTAAAAGAGAAATAGTATAGATATATCGACTAGTTATAAAGTCCTTTTTTAAAAGAGCTCCCATAAATTCTCCTCCTAAAAATCTTTCTTTTCATAAACAACCACTGATATAGTAGCAATTAAAGCTAAAATACCTAATACCAGTGCACTTAATATAATGTTACTTCCTAAAGTGTTACTTTGAAATATCACTAAAAGTCTTTCTATGCTAGATAGCCACTCAGGTAATGCTTCTCCTTTAAGATACTCACCTATGGTTAAAGTTCCTGCCATTATAACAAAGAAGATAACAAAGTAAAATATCTTTGCAAACTTTACTCCTAATGAAAAATATACACAATAATAAAGAGCTACAAATATAAGAATATAACTAACAGTTCCTTTAATTACAGATGGAGGCAATTTTAAATACTCTGCTGGATATATCATATAAATTAGATTATTTAATAGCACTCCTATTACTGTTACTATGATTATCCACATAATAGAAAACAGAAACTTACCTAATACATAATCACTTCTTTTACAAGGACTACTAAGTATACTAATATGAATCTTATCTCTAGCTTCCATTTCAGTAAAGGCTATACTAATTACCCCACCCATTAGTAAAAAATAATTAAATAAGCCAGCTCCTTTATTCCCAACTCCAAACAATATAACTACTACTATCATAATTAATCCACTTTTGTTGCTGTATAGATTAAATACTCCCCTTAAATCTCTCATGGCCATTTTCCACATTTATTTTCTTACCCCCTTATTCATAGCTACCATAATTTCCTCTAAAGACGGCTTCTCACTAACAATTTTCTGCCTTATACTTTTTTCAATGTATTTATCTTTAATTATTCCTTCAAAACCATATGGTGTTTCTCTCAATCCATATATAACTTTTTCATCAAGTTTACTTAATAAAGCCTTATCCCCTTTAATTATTTTATATTCCTCTAATAATTCACTAGTAGCTTTAGAGAAAACTATCTTTCCCTTTTGAATATAAGTTATATAATCTGATATCTTCTCTAAATCAGAAATTATATGACTTGAAATTAAAATACCTATATTTTCGTCTTGTATGACCTCTTGAAACACATCTAAAATATCACGTCTCATAACTGGATCTAGTCCTGAAGCCGGTTCATCTAGTATTAAAAATTCTGCATTATGACTTAATGCTAAAGCAATGGCAAATTTCATTTTCATTCCTTTAGATAATTCTTTTACCTTTTGCTTTTTATTTAAGTTAAACTTTCTTAAATAATTTTCAAAGACCTTAGTATTCCAATTTTTATAAAAACTAGAGATTATTTTTTCATTATCTTTGATAGAGAGATTTTCATAATAAAAACATTCATCATAAACAAATCCTATACGCTCCTTTATCTCTCTTTCATTGTCAATATTATCTTTACCAAAGATTTGAATTTCACCTTCATCTCTTTTTAGTAAATTCATAATTAGTTTTATAGTAGTTGTTTTACCTGCTCCATTTTCACCTATAAAGCCCATAATATATCCTCTATCTAAACTAAATGAAATATTATCCAACTTAAAATCTTCGTATTCTTTAGTCAAATTTTTTATTTCTATTATTTTATTGGACAAAGTAACACCTCCATTAATTCTTATAAATTTCAATTTAAAATTAAGTTTACTATAACTACCGCTTAATTCTGTTAATATTCAGTATATACAGTACTTCTAAAAAAATTGAGCTGAATAGCTTCTTTATACTAACAGTATATATTGTTTATATACACTATGTCAACACTAAATTTAATTCAAAATAAAAACACCTAAGCATTAGTGGCTTGCCAATGCTTAGGTGTTTTTATCTACATATATGCTAAACTTCTTATATTCTAAAAATTTGTATTAAAAATAATATGGTGCAGGATCTATATTAGTTCCATTTTTAATAACTTCAAAATGTATATGAGGACCTGTTGACCATCCAGTAGAACCAACGTTTGATAGCTGTTGACCTCCTGATACTGTTTGTCCAGGACTTACTGATAAAGATGAGTTATGAGCATATAATGTGCTAATGTCTCCATGACTTACCACAACAACCTTCCCATATCCTTCCATCCATCCTGCATAAGTTACAGTTCCAGCCTTAAGAGAATACACCGGAGCACCATTTGGAGCACCTATATCTATTCCTTTATGGAATTCTTCCCCTCTACCTACTGGACTAGTTCTATATCCAAATGGAGATGTGATAGCATATCTAGTTCCTGTTATTGAATACATTCCATTAGTGGATACTTGACTTGAAGATGATCCACTATTTGAAGGCTTAGTGTTTGATTGAGAAATTGAACCTCCACGAGAAGGTCTGCTTGCAGCTTTTTCCATGGCCGTTATACTGGCTAAAATTTCTTCAGATTCTGCTTCATTTTGAGCTAGAAGCTTTTCTGCTGTTCCTAATTCATTTTCTGCCTTTGCCATAAGTTTTGTCTTCTCATCTCTTTTAGCATTTAATTCTTCTAAGTTTGCATCCACAATAGCTTTTGCATTT
This sequence comes from Clostridium sp. UBA4395, assembly GCF_002390995.1. Lineage (NCBI taxonomy): Bacteria > Bacillati > Bacillota > Clostridia > Eubacteriales > Clostridiaceae > Clostridium > Clostridium sp. UBA4395. The sequence goes on along the minus strand of NZ_DGRF01000066.1, from coordinate 4,604 downwards.
TCTAAAGTTTTCTTTTCTTCAGAGGAAGCCTTTATATTTTTATCTAATTCTTCTTGATTTGCCTTAAATTTATTTATTTCTTCATTATCAAAAGAAATTAAGGTATTAATTATATCTATCTTTTCAAAAAAATCTGAAAAACCTTCGGCACTAAGTAGAATTTCTATGTAGCTTGTACCATTGTTTTTATATAAAACTCTTAGTCTTTTATCCATGACCTTTTTATTGGCTTCTAACTCTTTTTTAAGTTCACTAGATCTTTCTTCTAGCTCTTCTATTTTATTAGTTGACTGTGAAATTTGAGCTTGTAAATTATTTACCTCACTATACAACTTGTCCATATTGTTGTCTAACTCTGAAATTTCACTTAATATGTTATCTCTGTTTTCTTCTAACTCAGATACTTTAGCCTTATTACTTTCAATTTGTGTTTCAATTTCTTTAGATTTACTTTTTGCATCGGATAAGTCATCCGCTAATACTGTTGATGACATTAAACTACAGCTTACAACTACCGCTGCTATGAATCTTAATTTTTTATTCATGGTTTCCCCCCCTAATGGCACCTTTTCTCCATACTTTTACCAATACCTATTTTTAATTCTAGCAATGTACACCCCCCTTGTCAACATAACTAGGGGTTTTGGTATAAATTTCATATTTATATGGAACCTTCTAAACTCTTTATTAGATTCTGTATTTGCTTAAAATGATAAATTGAAAAATAAAAACTCTAGGCCATTAATTTAATAGCCTAGAGTCTGTTTACTGTATAAATATTTATTCTATTACAGAACTCTCTTCTACTTCTGATTCTATAGTTTCAGGTTCTATAATAGTTTTTTCTTCATCATCTTCTAAATCTTCATTTTTTTTATTTAAGGTTATTCCCTTTACTAGCTCTACAAGGTCTATACCAGTTAAGGAATTGATAACTTCTGGAACTTCAGCCATGATATTAGCTATATTCTTTGATACCTTAGCTGCTCCGCCTTGACCTCCATTGTCAATAATAACCATCTTCTCAGTTTTAGATAATGGCTCTGCTATATTCTTTGCTACCTCTGGAAGCTTTTCTGTTAACATTTGAATGATAGCTGCTTCTCCATATTCCTTATAAGCTTCAGCCTTCTTCTTCATAGCCTCTGCCTCAGCCTTCATTGCATCTGCATTAGCCTCTCCTACTAATCTTATGGCATCCGCTTCTGCCATACCTTTAATTTTTATTGTTTCAGCCTCTGCTTCAGCTCTCTTAATCATCATAAATCTCTCAGCTTCTGCTGCTTGCTCAGCTCTATATTTATCAGCTTCTGCTACTTTTTTAACTGTAGATTCAAGTTCTTTCTCTTTTTTACGTACTTGTTGCTCTGCTATATCAGTTTGTCTTTGTTCTTCAAATAATTCTGCATCCTTTAAGGTTTCTACAACTTTCTTATGAACTATATTCTTTTCAACTTCATAAGCAAAGTCTGCCTTAGCTTGTGCCTTTTTCTCTTCTTCTTTAAAGGATTGAACTTTTAATTCCTTCTCTTTGTTAGCTCTAGCAATTTCAGCTTCTGCAAATATTTGTGCTTCCATTCCAAGTCTCTTTGCTTCTGCAGTTTTTTGCATTTCTTCTCTCTTTGCTTCTGCCTCAGCTATTGCTGCATTTTTCTTAACCTCTGCTATTTGTCTAGCACCAAGTGCTTGAAGATATCCCTTAGTGTCGTCTATGTCTCTAATTGTAAAGGTCTTTATTTCAAGACCCATCCTTTCAAGGTCTGACTTTGCAACATTTTCAACTTCATTTGCAAACATTTCTCTGTCTTTATATATCTCTTCAATACTCATTTTTGAAACTATTTCTCTTAGTTTACCTTCCAGTACATCCTGTACAGTTCCCTTCATTACTTCAATAGTTTCTCTTTCTTTTCCAGTATTAAATTGCTCCATAGCTAATAATACACTTGCAGGATCTGATTTAACTTTTATTATAGCTACTCCATCAGTATCTATAGGTACTCCATTACTATCCAAAGATTCATGAGTCTTTACTTCAACCTTCATGTTTTCAAGTGATAATCTATTAGTTTGTTCGAAGAATGGAACAACAAATCCTCCCTTACCACTTATAACCCTTCTCTTAAGTCCTGTAACTACAATAGCTTTATCCTGTGCTGCCTTCTTCCAAGTAATACAAATAAGCCAAATAATCACTAATGCAAGGATTATCCACCCCAAGTTGTCAGTAAAAATTTCTAATAGTTTTCCCATTTACACTTTCCCCCTAATTACTTTAGGCATCTGAAAATAAATAATAAGTCAAAGATGGAAAGTATATTTTAACTTATTTATTTTTTGAAGATGCCTTATATATCTTATGAAAATAATAACACATATATTACTTTCCATGAGAATATTAACTCAAAAGTACTTAATACATACTTAAAATCACACCATTTTCTTAAAAAATAAAGAATCCATGTAAATTAAATTTCAATTCCTACAATTCTCATTAAATATTTAGCATTTGTGGTATTAGATCTACCTATTTTTAGTTTGTAATCAAAATATATTTTATTTTCTCTATAATACTCAGAAAAATGATAATTTTTTATTCCGCTATGTTCTGAAAGACTACATAATTCTAAATCATGAGTAGTTAAAGCCCCTATAACTCCAGCTTTACTTAAATTTTTAATTACAGCTTCAGCTCCAGTAATTCTATCCTTAGAATTAGTTCCTCTAAAAATTTCATCAATAAGAAAAATCATATTTTTATTATTCTTTGCGCCTTCAATAATTTCCTTTATTCTAATTAATTCTCCATAAAAAGTTGAAATTCCATTTTTTAAATCATCTGTTATCCTCATAGATGTATATATCTCTAATAAGCTACACTCCATTTTCTTACTAAATACTGGTGCACCTACATAGGCTAAAACTAAATTTATACCTATAGTTCTTAAAAATGTAGTTTTACCAGACATATTTGATCCTGTAATTATGAATATATTTTCCTTCATACTTAAATCATTATTAATCCGTACATCTCTACTTATCAAAGGATGACCAAGGTCTTGTGCCTCTATTTTATCACCCCTAGGATTTATTGTTGGTAATGTTACATTTTCATCTATATGAATTAACACAGAAAGGCTCATAAGTTCTTCTATAACTCCAATATTAGAAAGCCAACTTTCTATTTTATCACCATTTTCAGCCTTCCAATCCTCAAGGGAAAATACACATTGATAATCCCAAAGAAATAGTATGTTTAAAGCTAAATATAGCAATCCATTATTTCTCATATTCACTCTTTCTGATATATTAGAAAGTCTTTTTATAGCTTTAATTGATGAATCTTTATCTTTAAATAAATTTTCTTTTATATTCTTTAACTTTTTAGATTTAAAATCTTTTTTCTCTATTAACTTTAAAATGTTTAAATACTCTTCTAGGTTTCCTCTAAAATAATTAACTACTTCTAGAACTAAATTTAATTTTAAAGTAGATATTGTCCATATAATTGTTTGCACAATTAAAAGCAAATACATTAGCCAATTAAAATTATTCATTTTAAATATAAGTATTATTAAAGTAATTGGTATTGTAACTAAGGGCATTAAATATATAATCTTTTTAATTAATTTTGATTTTATAAGGACACCTTTATCTTCTACATATTTTATTAATTTTTCAGGACTTTTTAATCTATTCCTACTATTTCTACCTATATACTCCATTTCCTCACAAAAATCCAAATCATCAAATAACTCTTTTATAGCCTCTTGTCTTAATAGTATTTCATTATAATCAAACCTAGGTTCTAATAAAGAATTAGCCAGTGATTTTCTTCCATGCCAAGTATTAGTTATATTTATTAATTGAAATAGTGATTCACTACCCACAATATCTAAATCAGATGCATATCTGTGCTCCTTATTTACAAACTCTTCTCCTAAATCTTGAAAGTTTATCCACTGCCCAGAAATTCTTTGAAGGTATCTATTATTAATTTCAATCATATCCTCAGCCAGTTTTAATTTATTTTTTACTTTTCTATGATATATTACTAAAAATATAAAACTTCCATAAAAAACTATAGAAAGAAATAGAACCCTATTTGTCACTTCTCCCTTTATTCCTATATAGGTGAAATACAAGGCTAGTATCATTACTATTAATCTTAAATATCCGATTCTATCAAATTCTTTTTTATATTTAGCAATATCATCATTATACTTGTTTATTTTGCTTAAAAATTTATCTTCAACCACATTATTACTCCTTACTTTTTACACTTTAAAATCATCACTGTCCCTATATCAATTTATTATATATTTAACATAAGTTTAAATCTAATATTAAATCAGCAAATCCTCGAAACCCGCATGAACAGAACAAATAGTTAACTATTTATATAGTTATATAGTTTTATAGGTAAATAGTTTCCTATATAAAAATTTATATAGTTTTATAGTTAAATTCTACATATATAGATAAGCTATTTTATAATATTTTTTTCAATATAATTTTATGTTTAAATTATATTGTTGCTCTTCACTGTTACTACATGTTATATTACATGTTATATTACATGCTATAATAGTGCACTTTCACTT
>NZ_DGRF01000065.1:0-5196 GCF_002390995.1 Clostridium sp. UBA4395 | reverse complement strand
AGGTTGTTGCCAGGTCATTTGGCTCCTTGGTCAAGCGGTTAAGACACCACCCTTTCACGGTGGTAACAGGGGTTCGATTCCCCTAGGAGTCACCATATGCAGATGTGGCGGAATTGGCAGACGCACTAGACTTAGGATCTAGCGCCTTAGGCGTGGGGGTTCGACTCCCTTCATCTGCACCACAGGCGGGTGTAACTCAATGGTAGAGTGCTAGCCTTCCAAGCTAGTTACGAGGGTTCGATTCCCTTCACCCGCTCCATTTTGCGTTTTTAGCTCAGCTGGATAGAGCAACGCCCTTCTAAGGCGTGGGCCAGGGGTTCGAATCCCTTAAGACGCACCATATATTGGGATATCGCCAAGCGGTAAGGCACCAGACTTTGACTCTGGCATTCGTAGGTTCAAATCCTGCTATCCCAGCCAGTAAATGGTTCACTAGCTCAGTCGGTAGAGCACATGACTTTTAATCATGGTGTCCGGGGTTCGATCCCCCGGTGAGCCACCAAATCCTATTACTTAATGTAGTAGGATTTATTTTTTTATTTAGAAATTGTACATATGGTGAGATAAATTTTATTTCATTTTAGATATAAAGTATGTTATCATATAGTAAAATACAATAATGCATAAAGGAGTAGAAATATGGAAAATAAAATTTTAGCTTCAGTTAATGGAAAGAATATAACTCAACAAGATGTAGATGTGGCAATGGCTAGATTTCCACAACAAAATCAAGAACATTTTGCAAGTGAAATAGGAAAAGAGCAACTTTTAGAGCAATTAATAAGCTTTGAATTACTTCATAAGTTTGCTATAGATGAACAGTTAGAAGAAACTGAAGAGTTTAAGTCTCAATTAGAATTATTAAAGAAAGATTTATTAATTCAAGCTGCAGTAAAAAAAGTTCTTGATGTTGTTACAATTTCAGATGAAGAAGTAAAGAAATACTTTGAAGATAACAAAGAAATGTTTAAAGGCGAAGCAAGTGTAAGAGCTAAACATATATTAATTGATAATGAGGATAAAGCTAAAGAAATAAAAGAAAAAATTAATAATGGATTAAGTTTTGAAGAAGCAGCAAGAGAATTTTCAAGTTGTCCATCAAATTCGCAAGGTGGAGATTTAGGAACATTTACAAGAGGTAAAATGGTTCCTGAGTTTGAAAATGCAGCTTTTGAATTAGAGGTTGGACAAATTAGTGAGCCAGTAAAAACTCAATTTGGATATCATCTAATAAAAGTAGATGAGAAGTTACCAGAGGTAATGAAATCTTTTGACGAAGTTAAAGATTCATTAAAATTAAACTTATTAGGTCAAAAACAAAACATGGAATATATTAAACTTATAAATGATTTAAAACAAGAACAAAAAGTAGAGATATGTAAGTAATAATACTCTAAATAAAGAATAGCATCATCTTTTGAAATAGATGATGCTATTTTTGTGCGCCCAGCATGGACGTGTACTAATCGGTGAAAGTCCGTAATGGGGGTTGATAGTGCCAACTATATAGCTTAAGACAAGACCTGCTAAGTTTTGTCAAGATAAAACTATTAATAATTAAGAAATATAAAAAATTGCATCACAAAAAGACCACCACTCTGATGCTCAAAAAAATTTAGAATTTATTTTTCAATTGAGTTTAAATACTCCTTGACCCTTGCGTAATAAATTCTGAGGAACTTGTTAGCGCCAGCTATCATATAGACATAATAGTGTTTACCTTCACTACGCTTTTTATCTAAAAATAAATATACTTGCTCATTGCTAGGTTTTTGTCTGATAATACAGTCCATTACTTGAAAAAGTGTTTTTCGAAGTGAAGCGGATCCACGTTTAGAAATACTTCTACCCTTTATATCTATTGTTCCGGATTGATAAGGACAGGAATCTATACCTGCAAATGCAATAAGGGCTTTCCGACTGTAGAAGCGTCGAACATCTCCTATTTCTGCAATAAGTTGGGGGCCTAGGGTTATACCAACACCATACATATTCATAACTATAGGGTATTCAGGAAGTAAAGAAGCTAGGCGATTCATTTCTTTACGTAGCCTTCCAAGAGAGTCAAGGATTGAGTTTAAATCATTAATGCTTTCTTGTATAAGAAATTTGGTTGTATTATTTTTAGGTAATGAACATATAGCTCCATGTGCTGACTTATAAATATTAATAGCCTTATCAGATTGATAATGATAACCTGCTTTGTGGCACCATTTTTCATATTGGTTGATAAACTTACTTTGAGATTGAGAAGTAACACAATCGCAATGCCAAAACTTCAGTGAAAAATCAATCCATTTTTGGTGACCATCTTGGCGAGGGGTATTTCCAAACAAAGTATTTACATTTGGAAATGTTTGATCAATAAGAGTAAGAAGGCTATTACTTAATACAACCTTAAGCTTTGAATATTGAGAATATTGTCTATTATAAATCTTAAGAATTTGACGTATTTCTTCCTCAGGTATGTATTTAATTAAATCAAGCCATCTATCTAAACCATAGTTAGCAATCTTTATCGAATCTTTATTATCAGTTTTTACTTTTCTTATGCTGGATTTGCTATAGTCATGAATCAAGATAGCATTTACTACAGAAACAAAAATACCTTCTTTATATAAATAGTTTGCAATAGGTTGAAAATACTTACCCGTGTATTCCATTATTACCCGTGATTCACCAGGTAACTTTTTGATTTTAATAGCTAATTGCTTTAATTCGTCAGCTGAATGATTTACTTCGAAAGGAGTAGAGACTATTTCACCAAATGGACGCATAATGGCTACAGTACTTTTACCTTTTGAGACATCTATTCCAACAGAATTCATAAAAAATCCTCCTCTATAAATATATTTAATAATTAGTGGCCATTCATAACTCATTACGGATTCAATCTACTGAGTGACACGAGCGCTTAATAGTGGCTCAACCTGCTAAAAACGAACGCTGCAATAAGAGAATGGCTGCCAGTCTTGTTTACGGGCGTTAAAGCCCAAGGGTGTCCTCGACAGACCAATTACTCTCTTATTTTAGCTTAGGAATGAGTATGAATATATAGATAAGAATCATCTAATATATCCATAATTACATTGTAGTAGGGTGTCCATCGTGAGGTGGAATCTGAAGGAAGTCAACGGCAAACCTTTGGTCTGAGGTATACGAATCACATTTGATGCTTGATTCTGTGGGTAAGCTTGCAAAACAAAGTGAAGCCCAATAACTATCCGAAAACAGATAAAGTAAATGTGGCAGATAGATGAAGGAAAAGTACGCGTTCTTACCTGGGGAGGTCTGGTGAATACATCAAATAAAGGATTAAATTCTAGTTTGATAACCTATATAGTGATATATAACTGAATCACCAGAAGTCAGCAGAGGTCATAGTACTCACGCTAAGCGCGATAGCGTGTGGAAGGACTGAACATTAGGAGGTTTACAATTTGAATAAATCAATGAATTTACAAAGAAAGCAGAAAACTGAATACACAGGTCTAACGACGTGTAAGATGGTGGAACCATTGAGCACATCGAAGATGTCGAGTAAAGAATTGATATTATCAAAGAGAGAAAGGGTAAACGATGAATCAAATGATACTAGCAATCTTATGGATAAGGTAGTTTCATATGCAAATATGAAACTACCTATAGATAGAGTGATTAAAAATAAAGGAAGCCATGGTGTAGATGGAATGAAAGTAGATGAACTTCTAGGGCATATCAATAAACACTGGTATTCCTCTATTAAAAATAAATTGCTAGAGGGAAGATATAAACCATCTCCAGTAAGACGGGTAGAAATACCAAAACCGGATGGTGGAATTAGACTACTTGGAATACCAACTGTACTTGACAGGACGATTCAACAAGCAATTGCACAGGTACTTACTCAATATATGAAGGTATATTTTCAGATAGTAGTTACGGATTTAGACCTAATAAAGATGCTAAAAAGGCAATAATTAAGGCAAAGCAGTATATTAACGAAGGAAATAAATACGTAGTTGATATGGATTTAGAAAAATTCTTTGATAAGGTGAATCATGATATTTTAATGAATAAACTTGAACAAAGGATTAAAGACAAAAGACTTCTTAAGTTAATAAGAATGTACCTTAAAAGTGGCATAATGACTAACGGAGTTAGAGTATGTAGTGACGAAGGAACCCCTCAAGGAGGCCCACTAAGTCCACTTTTGGCAAATATAATGCTTGATGAAATGGATAAGGAACTTGAAGCAAGGGGACATAAGTTTTGCAGATATGCAGATGATTGTAACATATATGTAAAATCTGCAAAAGCAGGTGAAAGAGTAATGGAGTCAATGATAAACTTGCTTGAAGATAAGCTTAAGTTGAAAGTTAATAGAAATAAAAGTGCAGTTGATTTTGTATCAAGAAGAAAATTCCTGGGATTTTCATTCTACTTTGCAAAAGGCGTAGCCGAAATTAAGATACATGAAAAATCTTATAAGAGGTTTAAAGCTAAAATAAGAGAAATAACCAATAGGAATAAGGGTATAAGTATGGAATCAAGATTGATTAAACTTAATCAGATTACTATCGGATGGCTTAATTATTATAGTATAGCTAAAGCAAAATCAAGGATAAGAGAACTTGAAGGATGGATTAGGCGAAGGCTACGAGCCTGTATATGGAAGACTTGGAAGCGGATTAGAACCAGATATAAAAATCTGGTTAAAGCTGGTATACCAAAATTTAAGGCCTGGGAATTCGCAAATACAAGGAAAGGCTATTGGAGAATATCCAACAGCCCAATATTATCAAAAAGTCTAACTAATACGTACCTAGCAGAGCTAGGTCTTATTAGTATATCTAAAAGATATCAAATGATACATTCATTCTAGTGAACCGCCGTGTACTGAACAGTACGCACGGTGGTGTGAGAGGACGGAAAATAAAATAATTATTTTCCTCCTACTCGATTATGTCTACAATATAAACAATGCCATGTGTATCAATATAAGTATATAGAAGAAAATAAGAGTATTTAAAAGCAATTTAGGAATATTCATAGATTAATACTATAAAATTTAACTTATATATCAATAAATCATGGTAAGATAAGTTTTGTCGCTGAGAGATGCGGCAGTAAACAATAAGAAGTTGAGAAAAAAACTTCTAAAAAATATTGACAGATAAAAAATTATCTAGTATAATAGTAAGAGTCGTCGGAAGT
>NZ_DGRF01000012.1:0-20430 GCF_002390995.1 Clostridium sp. UBA4395 | reverse complement strand
TCATATCAGCTTAACAGAATCATAAAATTTATATAAATATATTTTTTGAATATTATATATATTATAATGTATTAGTAATTATCTCATAAAAGAGATGGTTAGTAAATAGAATTGTATAACTTATAAGTATATGATTTAAATTATGGTTTATTACTAACCTGTGGATAAACTTGGGGATTATGTGGAAAAAAATGTAAAAGTATTAACAGATTAAGAAATTTTACTCTTTTTACTTTGTTGAACTTTAGATATTAAATAATCTTGAAGTTGACTACAGGTTTCTTTGTCCATTTGATTTACACCATCTAGCCTATAGTCTATACCTAAACTCTCATATTTATTTACACCTAAAAGGTGATAAGGTAATAATTCTATTTTATCTACATTAGGAATTTCTTCATTTATTATATTTGCTATCTTATCCATATGCTCTAAAGTATCTGTATAATCAGGAACTACCACATGCCTAACCCATACACGAGCTTTAGATTTTCTAAGAGCTGACAAGAATAAGTTAACATCTCGTGTATCCCTACCAGTAAGAGTTACATATCCATCACTATTAATATGTTTTATATCTAATAAAACTAGATCAGTATACTTTAATATTTCATCATAGTCACCGTGTCCATAGCCAGCGGTATCAATAGCCGTATGAATACCTAGCTCTTTGCATTTTTTTAATAATTCTAATAAAAATTCAGATTGAACAAGAGGGTCTCCACCAGAGAATGTTACACCACCTCCAGAAGGTTGAAAATAGGGTTTAAATCTTATGATTTTATTTATAATTTCTTCAGAAGTGACTTCCTTACCATCTTTTAAGTTCCAAGTATCTGGATTGTGGCAATAAGCACACCTTAATTTGCATCCTTGAAAAAATACTACAGTTCTTATACCAGGACCATCGACTAGACCCATGCTTTCTATTGAGTGAATTCTACCAGTTTTCATTATAAAGCCTCCTTGCAATTTAAACTAAATAACATAATTAACTTTATACAAAAAATAAATTCTATAATTTCTCTATAAAATTAATTTAAGTTCCTTTAAAAATGCTAAATATAGTAGAGATATCTAACTAAGACATCTCTACTATGTTGTTATAATTAATTCTTTTTATTTAGATTACATTGATGCGTGGAAAGTTCTGTTAACAACATCTAATTGTTGTTCTCTTGTTAATTTAATAAAGTTAACAGCATATCCAGAAACTCTTACAGTCAACTGAGGATATTTTTCTGGATGATCCATAGCATCTAATAAAGTTTCTCTATTAAATACATTTACATTTAAGTGATGAGCATTTTGTACAAAATATCCATCTAATAAGTTACTTAAGTTTGATATTCTGTTTTCAGAGCATTTTCCTAAAGCATCTGGAATAATTGAGAAAGTATTAGAAATACCATCTTGAGAATATTCATATGGTAATTTAGCTACAGAGTTTAGAGATGCTAAAGAACCGCTACTATCTCTTCCGTGCATAGGATTAGCACCAGGAGCAAATGGCTCACCAGCTTTTCGTCCACAAGGTGTTGAACCAGTTTTTTTACCATAAACTACGTTTGAAGTTATTGTAAGCACTGATTGAGTGTGATATGCATTTCTGTATGTTTTGTTCTTTTTAATCTTATTCATCATAGTTTCAACTAAGTATACTGCTATATCATCAACTCTATCATCATCATTTCCGTATTTAGGGAAGTCACCTTGGATTTCAAAGTCTACTGCTATTCCTTGTTCATTTCTAATAGGCTTAACTTTAGCATATTTAATTGCAGATAAAGAGTCTGCACATACTGAAAGTCCAGCTATACCACATGCCATTGTTCTAAATACATCTCTATCATGTAAAGCCATTTGTAAAGATTCATAAGAGTATTTATCGTGCATATAGTGAATAACATTCAATGTGTTAACATAAAGTTTAGCTAACCATTCTACCATAACATCGAATTTTTCTATAACTTCATCATAGCTTAAGTATTCAGAAGTGATTTTTTCCATCTTAGGAGCAACTTGTACTCCAGATTTTTCATCTACACCACCATTTATAGTATATAATAAAGTCTTAGCTAAGTTTACTCTAGCTCCAAAGAATTGCATTTGTTTACCAACTTTCATAGCTGATACACAGCAAGCTATAGCGTAGTCATCACCCCAATAAGTTGTCATTAAATCGTCATTTTCATACTGAACAGAGCTTGTATCAATAGATACTTTTGAACAGAAATCTTTAAATCCTTGAGGTAATCTTGTTGACCATAGTACAGTTAAGTTTGGCTCAGGTGATGCTCCTAATGTATATAATGTATTAAGCATTCTGAAAGAGTTTTTAGTTACTAATGTTCTTCCATCTAATCCCATACCGCCTATTACTTCAGTAACCCAAGTTGGATCTCCAGAGAATAGGTTGTTATAATCAGAAGTTCTTAAAAACTTTACTAATCTTAACTTCATTACAAAGTGATCTACCATTTCTTGAGCATCTTCTTCAGTAAGAATACCATTATCGATATCTCTTTGAATATATATATCAATGAAAGTAGAAGTTCTACCAAGAGACATAGCAGCACCATTTTGTTGTTTTATTGCACCAAGATACCCAAAATATAACCATTGAATAGCTTCTTGAGCATTTTTAGCAGGAACTGATATATCAAATCCATAACTAGCTGCCATTGTTTTTAACTCGTTAAGAGCCACTATCTGATCAGATAATTCCTCTCTTAATTGAATAACATCAGCATCTATAGTGCTAACTTCTAAGCTTTTCTTTTGTTGAATTTTATCTTCTATTAATCTATCTATACCATATAAAGCAACTCTTCTATAGTCACCTATGATTCTACCTCTTCCATAAGCATCTGGTAAACCTGTTACTATACCATATTTTCTAGCTAATTTCATTTCATCTGTATAAGCATCAAAAACTCCTTGATTATGAGTTTTACGATGTTTTGAGAATATTTCAGAAATCAAAGGGTCGATTTCGTATCCATAAGATTTAGCTGCGGTTTCAGCCATTCTTATTCCACCTTGAGGCATAACAGCTCGTTTAAGTGGAGCGTCAGTTTGAACACCAACAATTTTTTCAAGATTCTTATCTATATACCCTGGGTTATATGCATCTATTTTAGATATGGTTTTAGTATCAACATCTAAAACACCACCGTTTTCTATTTCTTTTTTAAATAATTCACTTACTTCATTCCACAATTTGTTTGTAGCTTTTGTAGCACCTGTTAAAAATGATGCATCACCTTCATATGGAGTATAGTTAGTTTGAATGAAGTCTCTTACATTAACTTCTCTTTTCCAAGTTTTGCCGTTAAAGCCATTCCATTGAGTAAACATATATAATCCTCCTAAAAAATAATTTTTAATAAAATTAAAGTATAAAACAGATGTAGTTTATTTGTTTTATGTACTAAAATTATTAAATAATAATTTGAATTTAAATTTAATTTTATCTCCATCTGTTATAATTGTACAACTATAACAGATGAAAAACAACAGTTTTTTTAACAAGAATAAAAGATTAAAAATTTAGAAAATTAAAACAAGTAAAGGATTAAATTTGTGAAATTCAGTAAAAAAGATAATTGCAAGGAGACATTTAACAATTTTCATTAAAGGTTAATTTTAAGATGAATATAACAGTTTAAATGAAATTTTGAAACAGAGAGAAGTTAATTTGTTGTAAAATACAATTTTATATATTAAAGTAATAAAGTAATGATAAATGGAAACATAAAACAAAAAATAAAGCTGGTTAATATAATTAAATAAATTAATTGTAAATTTAAATTGATTTGGTATAAAAAAATGTTAATTTATAATAAGTTGAGTTATAATAAGTTAAGAGAATATAATTATGAATCAAAATGTATAGTAAAATAATAAAGTTAACTATGGAGGTAAAAGCTGTGAGGAAAAAGCCAAGTATGTTTAGTAAGGATTATCGCAGACAGTTAAAGCTGAGGCGTATAAAATATATGATTATATTTTTGATTATAATAATGGTTATTGGGATAACTGGATTAGTTTTTACTAATAGAGAAGGAATAGTGGCTATAAAAAATTTTTTTATTAAAGAAAGTACAGAGGACAATGACCATAAATCAGAAGAAAATAAGAATAAAACTGAAGAAAATTCTGAAGAGGGAAGTATTGTAGAGGAAAAGTCTACTAAAACTTATTCAGATGTAGTTCTTAAATCAGGAAAAAAAGTTACTATTAATTATGAAGAAAAAGATCAAGTTAAGAAAATCAACACAATTGATTCAGATTCACAAGTTAAATGTAGTATAGCCCCATCACAAGAAATGATTTTAATTTTAGACAAAGAAGCTCAAGATATGTATATTTTAAATAGTAACGAGAAACTAATAAACATCACCAATGAACAGTATGTATCAACTACTAATGAAGTATTTAACAAGGAAAACGTATTAAAATATAATCCTTCTTATAAATGGGTTGAAAGTGCACAATTTATTGACAATACACATATTGCATATTCTAGTAGTTTGCCTTGGATAAATAACAGTGATGATAAGTATTTGTGGATATATAATATTGAGAGTAATACCCATAGGGGATTTTATAATGTAAAAGGAAAAACTTTTGAAGTGGGACAAATAACAGATAAGGGTCTCACTATATCTTTAGACAATAAGGAAATAGTTGTGGATAAAGATGGTAAAATAGTTGAATAAATATATCATGGGAAAAAGTATTGTACATAATAATAGTATTATTGTATAATTTATTAGGTAATATTTAATTTATTATCATAAATTTAGAGAATGATGATGTATCTGACTAACAGTTAAATAATGAAATGTACTATTTACTTTACTAAATTTATGTTATAATTTTAAGAAATACAGAGTTGGGAATATTAGGAGGAAGAAATAATGAACGTTAAAATGGAGAAGCTAGAAAAAAACGTTGTTAAATTTGAAGTAACAATAGGAGCAGATAAATTTGCAGAAGCTGTTAAAAAATCTTATGCAAAAAATGCGAAAAAATTCAATGTGCCTGGATTTAGAAAAGGTAAGGCTCCAATGAATATAATTAAACAATACTATGGTGAAGGTGCATTATATGAGGATGCTATAAACTACATATATGAAACTACTTATCCAGAAGTATTAGCAGAAAATAATATAAATCCAGTAGATTATCCATCAATTGATATTGTTCAAATTGGTGAAGGTAAGGAATTTATATATACTGCGTCAGTACCAGTAGTACCAGAAGTTGAATTAGGTGCTTATAAAGGAATAGAAGCAAAGAAAGAAGTAGTAGAAGTTACAGATGAGGATGTAGAAAATAAATTAAAAGAATTACAAGCTCAA
The DNA here is from genome assembly GCF_002390995.1 of Clostridium sp. UBA4395. NCBI lineage: Bacteria > Bacillati > Bacillota > Clostridia > Eubacteriales > Clostridiaceae > Clostridium > Clostridium sp. UBA4395. Next base: position 15,061 of record NZ_DGRF01000012.1, on the reverse strand, counting down.
AATACAAGAGTAGAAGTTAAAGAGGGAGCTGTTGAAAAAGGTGATATAGCAGTTATAGACTTCAAAGGTTATGTAGATGAAGTTGCTTTTGAAGGCGGAGAAGCTAAAGATTATGAATTAGAAATAGGGTCAGGTAGCTTTATTGATAACTTTGAAGATCAAATAGTTGGATTAACAGCTGGAGAGTCTAAAGACGTAAAGGTTAATTTCCCAGAACAATATGGAAAAGAAGATTTAAATGGAAAACCAGCTAAATTTGAGGTAACAGTTAAATCAGTTAAGAAAAAAGAATTACCAGAAATAACTGATGAATTTGCTAGTGAGGTTTCTGAATTTGAAACTTTAGAGGAACTTAGAAACAGTATAAGAGAAGAATTAGTAAAAGCTAACGAGTTGAAAGCAATAAATGAATATGAAATGGCTGTTATAGAAACTGTAGTAGCTAATGCTAATGTGGAAATTCCAGATGCTATGGTAAATAGAGAATTAGATGGAATGCTACAAGATTTAGAAAATAGATTAAAGTATCAAGGTTTAGATATAGAAAGTTACTTTAAGTTTACAAATACTTCAGAAGCTGACTTTAGAGAACAAATGAAAGATATAGCAACTAAAAATGTTAAAAATGAATTAGTATTAGGTGAAATTGCTAAAGCTGAGAAAATTGAAGCATCAGAAGATGAGATAAGAGAAAAAGCTACAGAGATTGCTAGTAAGTATGGTGAAGCTGAGAAAATGGAAGAAACTGTTGATAGATTAGTTCAAGTTCAAAGAGAATACCTTGGAACTCAAATAGTAAATGAAAAAATTAAGAACATGATAATGGAAAATAGCAAAACTATTTAAGTTAATTAATAATTGCCAGTATATACTGGCAATTATTTTAAATAAAATAGGTTAAAATAATTTTAATGAGGATATAATAGTAAATATTCTAATATATTTACAATAGTAAGGAGGTTGTAATTATGAGTTATATACCAATGGTTGTAGAGCAAACTGGTAAGGGCGAGCGATCTTATGATATATATTCTAGATTATTAAAAGAAAGAATTATTTTTTTATCTGATGAAGTAAATGATGTTACTGCTAGTTTAATTGTAGCACAGCTTTTATTTTTAGAGTCAGAGGACCCAGATAAGGATATATATCTATATATAAATAGCCCTGGTGGTTCAATAACTTCTGGAATGGCAATTTATGATACAATGAACTATATAAAGCCGGAGGTTTCTACAATTTGTGTAGGAATGGCTGCATCTATGGGAGCTTTTCTACTTGCAGCAGGACAAAAGGGAAAAAGATATGCGCTTCCTAACAGTGAGATAATGATACATCAACCGTTAGGTGGATTTAAAGGTCAAGCAACTGACATTGATATTCATGCTAAAAGAATATTAAAGATAAAAGAAACTCTTAATGAAATATTAAGTGAAAGAACAGGCAAGCCTTTAGATAAAATAAAACAAGATGTTGAAAGAGATTATTTTATGTCCGCGGATGAAGCTAAGGAATATGGATTAGTAGATGAAGTAATTGTTAAAAAGAAATAGCTTTAAAGGGGTGTCAACATGCCAAGAAATGAAGAAAAGAAAAAATTTAAATGTTCTTTTTGTGGAAAAAGTGAAGAGCAAGTAAGAAGACTTATTGCAGGTCCAGGTGTATATATTTGTGATGAGTGCATTGAACTTTGTTCTGAAATCATAGTAGACGAAAGAGAAGAGGATGTCCAAATTGACATGGGCACATTACCTAAACCTAAAGAAATTAGAAAGTATTTAGATCAGTATGTAGTAGGGCAAGATGATGCTAAAAAGGCTTTGTCTGTAGCAGTGTATAATCATTATAAAAGAATAAATTCTAATGTTATGGATAATGATATAGAACTACAAAAAAGTAATATACTTCTTTTAGGACCAACTGGTTCAGGTAAAACTTTATTAGCTCAAACACTAGCAAAAATGTTAAATGTACCTTTTGCAATAGCAGATGCTACAACACTTACAGAAGCTGGATATGTAGGTGAGGACGTAGAAAATATATTATTAAAATTAATTCAAAACTCTGATTATGATATAGAAAGAGCTGAAAGAGGCATTATATATATCGACGAGATTGATAAGATCGCACGTAAGTCCGAAAATCCATCTATAACTAGAGATGTTTCTGGTGAAGGGGTTCAGCAAGCTTTACTTAAAATTCTTGAGGGAACTGTATCTTCAGTACCACCACAAGGAGGAAGAAAACATCCACATCAAGAGTTTATCCAAATAAATACATCTAATATATTATTTATTTGTGGTGGAGCTTTTGATGGGTTAGAAAAAATTATAACAAAGAGAACTCAAAAATCAGCCATGGGATTTGGTGCAGAAGTGGTTTCTAAGGAAAAACAAGACTTAGGAGAATTATTTAAGCAAATAATGCCAGGTGATTTACTGAAGTTTGGATTAATTCCAGAGTTTGTAGGAAGAATTCCTGTAATAGTAACTTTAGATAACTTAGATGAAGATGCTCTTGTAAAAATATTAAGTGAACCTAAAAATGCATTAGTGAAGCAGTATCAAAAGTTATTAGAAATTGATGATGTTAGACTTGAATTCGATGAAAATGCTCTTATAGCTATAGCTAAAGAAGCAATAAAGAGAAGCACAGGAGCAAGGGGATTAAGAGCAATAATAGAAGATATAATGCAGGAAATAATGTATGAGATTCCTTCACGTGAAGAAATAGAAAAAGTTATAATTCATGAAGAAACTTTAAATACAAAGATTCCTGAATATATCATTGCAGACAATGGAAAGAGAGAACCTTTAAAAATAGATAATAAAAAGGGTGTAAAGAGAACACCTGAACTTGCATAATATAAAAACTGCTGAAATTCAGCAGTTTTTTCTTGTTATAGAATATTAATCCAATATATTGTGAATAATACTATTGTGACTTAAATAATTAGTAAAGGGAGGGAAGATTAGTTTGCTTATAAAGTAGGCTAATATTGATATGGAACCAGTAGCGATTTTGATTATGCTAATACAACTATTAGTTACAATAGTAATGGGAATTTACTTCTTTAATGCATTAAAGGGACAAAAATCATCTAAGATTACAATTAATAAAGAGAACACTAAAGAAATTGAAAAGCTGAGAAAGTTAAAAAGTATATGTTTGACTGAGCCTTTAACAGAAAAGAGTAGACCTAGAAATTTTGAAGATATAATTGGTCAAGAAAAGGGTATTAAGGCTTTAAAAGCAGCCATATGTGGTCCCAATCCTCAACATGTTATAATATATGGGCCTCCAGGAATAGGAAAAACAGCAGCAGCAAGACTTGTATTAGAAGAGGCAAAACTAATTCCAGCGTCACCATTTAAGGCAGCTTCTTCTTTTGTAGAAATTGATGCTACAACTATAAGATTTGATGAAAGAGGAATAGCGGATCCATTAATAGGATCAGTTCATGATCCAATATATCAGGGGGCGGGTCCATTAGGTGTTATAGGAGTACCACAACCAAAACCTGGAGCAGTTACAAAAGCACATGGAGGAGTCCTATTTATTGATGAAATAGGTGAATTACATCCTATAGAAATGAATAAGTTATTGAAAGTTTTGGAAGATAGAAAAGTATTTTTGGATAGTGCATATTATAATAGTGAAGATCCTAATATGCCATCTTATATTAAAGAGATATTTGAAGAAGGACTTCCTGCTGACTTTAGATTAATAGGTGCAACAACTAGAAGTCCAGAAGAAATTGTTCCAGCTATTAGGTCTAGATGTGTAGAAATATTTTTTAGAGCTCTAGATGGAGATGAAATAGAAATAATTGCAAAGAATGCAGCAGAAAAAATTGGAATATCAATAGACGAAGAAGCAGCAAAACTGGTTGGGATGTTTGCTAATAATGGTCGTGATGCTGTAAATTTGGTTCAATTAGCTTGTGGAATTGTAATTAATGAAAATAGAAATACTGTTAGTATAAATGAAATACAATGGGTTATTGAGAATGGACAATACTCACCAAAGCCTAATAAAAAAATATGTGCGAAACCAAAGGTTGGTTATGTAAATGGCCTTGCGGTATATGGTTCAAATGTTGGATCTGTAATGGAAATAGAGGCAACAGCAACAAAGGCAAGAGATAGAGAAGGAATAGTAAAAATAACAGGTATTGTTGAGGAAGAGGAATTAGGAGATAAGGGTAGAAAATTAAAACGAAAAAGTACAGCAAGAAATTCTATTGATAATGTAATTACAGTGTTGGAGAGAATATACAACATAGATACAAAAAAATACGATATACATGTTAATTTTCCTGGGGGAATACCTGTAGATGGTCCTTCTGCTGGAATAAGTATGACTACTGCAATTTATAGTGCAATAACAGGTAGGAGTGTAGATAATAATATAGCTATGACAGGAGAAATATCTATTCATGGTGAAGTAAAGCCAGTTGGTGGTGTTACAGCTAAGATTACTGGTGCTATAAAAGCTGGTGCAAAAAAGGTTTTAATTCCAAAAGAAAATTGGCAAGAGGTATATAAAGATTATAAAGATATAAAAGTAATACCGGTAAATACTATAAAGGAAGTAATAGATGAAGCAATAATAAAAGAACAAATTCTTCATATAAGCGTAGAAAAAAAAGACCAAGGGTTTGAATTGAATATGTTACCACAATTAGATGCTTAAAGCTAATCCCTATAGAAGTTTAATTGATAAAACTTTTATAGGGATTATTTAATTGAAAAATTATATTTTTATAGGTATAATATACTAGTCTAATTATAATTAATACAATAAACATATATCATTTAGATGTTTTATTAAAGTAGGATTTTCTTATAAAAGTTATACTTTACAATAAAAAAGAAAATACTGCACTGCCCTGAAAGATTCCTGTATAAATACTTAGGTTGAATTATTAGTTTGAGTAAACTAGATAAGATTTTATAATATGAAATTAAGTAAGATTAAATAATAGATTAGATAGAAATGAGGAGATGTTATGGAGAATCAAATAATGAAACTTCCATTAATTCCCCTTAGGGGATTAAGTATCTTTCCACATATGGCTTTAAACTTTGATATAGGAAGAAAGAAATCTATAGAAGCAATTAATAAAGCCATGGATGAAGATCAAAAGATATTTATAATAAGTCAAAGAGAAGCAACTACTGAAAATCCAATTGAAAAAGATATATATAATGTTGGATGTGTATGTACAATAAAGCAATTTATGAAGTTGCCAGGGAATCACTTGCGAGTATTAGTAGAGGGAGAATATAGGGCTAAGCTTGTAAAATATTTAGATGAAGATGATTGTATAAGTGCAGAAGTTGAAGCAGTTGAAGAGTTGGATATAGAGGATAAAACAGAATCTGAAGGATATAAAAACTCACTAAATGATATGTTTATTAATTACTTAGAATTAGCTGGTGAAGAATTTAAAGATTTAATAGTGGAATTAGAAGCAGAAGAAGATAATAGTGTATACTGCGATGTAATAAGTGCATTTCTACCGGTAAAGGCTGATGTAAAGCAGGAGTTATTAGAAATTACTTCAATAAAAGAAAGAATGGAAAAATTATTAGTTATTCTTAAAAAAGAGATTGAAGTTGTAAAAGTAGAGAAGCTTATAAGTAATAAGGTTAAAGCTAGAGTAAGTGCATCTCAAAAAGAGTACTATCTTAGAGAACAACTTAAGGTAATTCAAGAAGAGCTAGGAGAAGAAGATGAGTTTGGAAGAGAAATAGCTAATTATGAAAAAAAATTAGGACAAATTAAATTACCTAAAGATGTTAAAACTAAGATAGAGTTTGAAATTAATAGACTTAAAAATATTGGTCCTTCATCCCAAGAGGGATCGGTTATAAAAACTTATTTAGACACTATTTTAGGTATGCCATGGAATAAGCTAACAAAAGATAATTTAGACTTAACTAATGCTAGAAAAGTTTTAGATGAGGAACATTACGGATTAGAAGACGTAAAAGAAAGAATTATAGAATATTTAGCAGTTAGAAAAATGAGTAAATCATTAAAGTCACCTATAGTATGCTTAGTTGGACCTCCAGGGGTTGGTAAAACATCTATTGCAAAATCAGTGGCTAATTCACTAGGACGAAAATTTGTAAGAATGAGTTTAGGTGGAGTAAAAGATGAGGCTGAAATTCGAGGTCACAGAAAAACGTATGTAGGAGCAATTCCAGGACGAATTGTATCTGCATTAAAGGAAGTTGGTTACAAAAATCCGGTATGCCTTTTAGATGAAATAGATAAAGTATCAAAGGATTATAAAGGAAATGTAGAAGATGCTCTTCTTGAGGTGCTAGATTCAGAACAGAATAAGACCTTTAGGGATCACTATATAGATGTAGAGTTTGATTTGTCAAAGGTATTATTTATAACTACAGCAAATACTTTAGATACTATATCTAGACCACTATTAGATAGAATGGAAGTAATAGAGGTTTCAGGCTATACTACAGAAGAAAAATATGAAATAGCAAAGAAATATTTAGTACCTAAAGTTATGAAGGAATATTCTGTGGAAGATGGTCAGATTATAGTTAATGAAAGTGCTTTAAGAACTATAATAGATAGATATACAAGAGAATCAGGAGTTAGGAATCTAGAAAGAAAGATAGCTTCAGTAATAAGAAAATCTATAACCGAAATAATGGAAAGCAATAAGAAAAAAATAACTATAAATTCTTTAACTGTTAAGAAGTATCTAGGTTCTGAATTATATAGCTATGATGGTTTAGATAAAGAAGATAAAATTGGAGTAGTCACAGGTCTTGCATGGACTGGATATGGTGGTGATACGCTTCCCGTAGAAGTAGCAGTAATGGAGGGTGATGGTAAACTTCAACTTACAGGTCAACTAGGAGATGTAATGAAGGAATCAGCTAAGGCAGGTTACAGTTATGTAAGGGCTCATTGTGACATGTATGGTATAGATAAAGAATTTTATAAAAATAAAGATATACACATTCATATACCAGAAGGAGCTATTCCAAAGGATGGTCCATCCGCTGGAGTTACTATGGTTACAGCTATGGTTTCTGCTTTAAGTAACAGAAAAATAAAATATTCAGTAGCTATGACAGGAGAAGTTACTTTAACTGGTAGAGTATTACCCATAGGGGGACTTAAAGAAAAAAGTCTGGCTGCTTACAGAATGGGAATAAAAACTATAATTATTCCTAAAGCTAATGAAAAAGACTTAAAGGATATACCAAAAGTTATAAAAAATAAAATAAAATTTATACCAGTAGAAAAAATTGAAGATGTATTGAAGAATGCACTAGTTGGAGAAGAGAAAAATGGAAATTAAACAAGCAGAATTTAAAACTTCGGCTGTAAAGCCCACCCAATATCCAGAAGATGGAATGTGCGAAATTGCCTTTGTTGGTAGATCTAATGTAGGAAAGTCGTCACTTATTAATACATTAACAAATAGAAGAAAGTTAGTTAAGGTAAGTGGTACACCTGGCAAAACAAGACTTATAAATTTCTTTACTATAAATAATAAGCTATACTTTGTAGATTTACCTGGATATGGATATGCTAAAGTGTCAAAAAGCGAGAAGGCTACTTGGGGAAAAATGATGGAACAATATTTAATAAATAGGCCAGAATTGAAAAAAGTAGTTATTTTAGTGGACTGTAGGCATAAACCAACTGGTGATGATATAATGATGTATGAGTGGATTAAGCATTATGGTTATGAAGTTATAGTTGTAGCAACTAAAAAAGATAAGTTAACTAAAAGTGAATTACAGAGGAGCGCTAAGGTAATAAAAGAAACCTTAAAGCTTGGAAAAGAAGATAAATTATTGTTCTTCTCTTCTTTAAAAAAGGAAGGAAAAGAAGAATTACTTGAGGAAATATTTAAAGACTTAGGACTTGAATAAAATAAAGGGTTATTGATTAGAGAAATCAATGACCCTTTATTTATGATATAATAATATTGAGTTACTTTTAAACATATAAGTATATATGTGATTAAAGAGGGGTGTTTATTTGAAGATATTAGGAAATTTATTTATTATATTTATGCTTTATATTTTACCACTAGTATTTTATCTAAGAACAGTGAAAATAAAAAGAAATTCTAAGCTAATTAAAATTATGGTGAGTATAGGATATATATCATTGTATTTCTTATTACCTGAACTTTATAATAATATATTACCTTTTGTTTTAATAATTTTTATTTTAGCTAATTGGGTTAGTTCAAAATGTAAGAATGATGATTATATAAAATACAGGTTTTCTTTAGGTGATTTTAAAATAGGTAAAGCGTTGATATATGTGTTATTAGTTTATGGATTTATAATAATGTGTGGTTTGTTTTGGCTTTTATTGCTGTTATTGTTAAAGATACCTATTGAACAACAACAAGTTATAACTATGCTAAGTAATTATGATTTAGTTTCTTTTATAATAACTATTCCTTTTACAGTTATTTTTGCACCAGTGGTTGAAGAATTCGTTTTTAGGTACTTATTTTATGGTAAGTTTTTAAGAAGTAGACTTAAGGGGGAGTTTGGATTTATAATATCTGCATCTATTGTTAGTATATTATTTGCATCTATTCACTTTAGTATTAGTGCTTTTGCTTCTTTATTTGTAGTAAGTTTTTTCAACTGCTATCTAATTGAAAAGGAAGGGTTTTGGTATTCAGTATTTACCCACTTATTTGTTAATGGAGTTTCTACTGTTATAATACTTCTAAGCAAGATAATTTTATAGTAATAACATAATAAAAAGTCATCTTATAATTTTCTTTATTGAAAATTATGAGATGACTTTTTTATCACCGATTTTATGGAAAAACATATATTGTAGTAAAGAGGCTTAGGAAAAACACACTAAAAATACTATAGATTAAATATATAAAAAACTTCAAGAATATAATTATCAGTGTCAAAACTTAAGCAAAATCATATATTGTATTATACAAATGATGATATAAAAATGTAAATATAATAGGAGGATAAAAACTATGAGTGACTATTCAAATCTATATCAGATGTTTGGCGGAACATGTACAGATGGAAACCCTTCTCAAAACTTTGGATTTGGAAGTGGAAAAATACTAATTTGGATAATATTAATACTAATTTTCTGTAGAGGTGGATTCGGTGGAAATCGTGGATGCGGTGGATTCGGAGGAAACTGTGGATGTGGTGGATGCGGTGGATTCGGAGGAAACTGTGGATGTGGTGGATTCGGTGGATTCGGTGGATTCGGCGGAAACTGTGGATGCGGTGGAAATGATTGCTGTTGCGATCCATGTGATTGCTCATGCTGTTGCTGTGAACCTTGCTGCTGCAAATGTAAAGAATATTGCTGCTGCTGCGGTGGAGTAAGAAAAGATCGTAAAAAACAAAAGCATTATATTATAGAAACTGCTTCATGCAACCCATGCCAATGTTGTAACCCATGTTGTGACCCATGTTGCAATCAAAATCAATGTAGTGGTAATATTGGTTGTTTTGGAAATAGTGGTTTTGGTGGCTTTGGCGGATGTAATATATGCCAAATAATTCTTATAATAGCAATTTTTCTTATAAGAAGAACACCTCAACAAGTATGTAAACCATGCTAAAGAATAAAGTATACAAGAAGCCTATAGATAAGAAAACGATAAATAAAGATTGGAGGAATGAATAAATGTGTGGATATTCAAATAATAGATGTAACTCACAAGCATGTACTATTCTTTTAATAATAGTTATTTTTGCAAATCAAGGATTATTAGATGGTTCATCAAAGTCTAAAAATGCATTAACATTACTTTTCTTATATTGGTTATGTGGATTCAATGGTGGATGTGGAAGTAATAATATGTTAGGAAACTGTAACTATGGATCAATGTGTGGAAACCAATGCTCATGTAGATGTGGATGTGGATGTGGATGTCAATGCAAATGTAAATGCTGCAAGTGTAAATGCAAAGAAAAAAAATGCAAATGTAAAAGAATAAAAGTTTGTTGTGCATAGCACAATAAATATCAAACTAACTAACGGATTATTAATTATCAAGAGAAAAAGTTAATAAGTATCAACAAATGGTTTTAAGTGATTAATCTATGATAATTAGAAAGTACACTTCACAAGAAGGAGGAATTTATGATGTGTGGATGCGGAAATATAGGAAATTCAGGTTGCGGCTTTCAACCATGTACAATTCTACTATTAATCGTAATTCTAAAAAATCAGTGTTTGCTAGACACAGAATGTAATTCAAGTGCTAGAAATGCATTAACTTTAATATTCTTATATTGGTTATGTTGCTCTGGTGGATTTGGTGGATTTGGATTTAATAGAGGAAATACTGGATTTGGCTATAATAATTTTAATAATGGATGTTGCTGCAGAAAACAATGCTGCTGTAAATGTTGCTAAACTATAAGATGTTTAAACAAAAGTAAGGACTGCTTATAAAAGTAGAAATAACAATGGATAAAGAATGATGTAAACCATGGCCCAGTATAGGGGGGTTTCTAGAAAAGTAAGAAAATTAGCAGTCCATGTTATTCATGGATTGCTTTTTTAAAATTTTATAATAAGTAAAGAGGTGAGTAGATGGGAAAGCATAAGCATAGAAAAAGAGATAGAGAAGAAAATTATGTGCAAGAGCAGAATAATAATGGATACTTTGGAGGATATAATGGTAATAATCCAATGAATAATAATATGGGCATGAATGCAATGAATATGGCTGCTAACTTAGGTGCAATGGGAATGAATAATTCAGTTGGAATGAACAACCCAATGGGAATGAATAATCCCATGGAAATGAATCAGATGGGTATGATGAATCCGATGGGAATGAATAATCCTATGAACAATATGGGAGGAAATAATCCGTTGGCTAGTATATTAGGAGGCATGGGCGGAAACTTTAATGGTATTCTGGACTTGCTTAGCAATTTAGGCATAGGCGGAGGTAACACAGGGGATAGTGGTGATTTAATTAGCATGATATCTTCTTTATTAGGGGGAGGTAATACGCAAGCACCTTCTAATAATGTAAACAGTGGTAATAATTCAGTAAATAATCATAGTTCTATAGAACAAATTTTATCTCAGATTAAACCCGAGGATATAGAACAATTAAAAACATTGCTACAGAATATGAATGCTAATAATTATAGTGATGGTAATAATGTCAATAATGAAAATGTTGAAGAGTATACAGATATAAAAAAAAAAGATAAAGAATCAGTAGATGAAATATTAGCTAATCTTGACTTTAATGCCATATTAAATAACATGAATAACTTGGAGTTTTCACGAATAGATTTTTCCAATGTAGATTTAAATAATTTAGACATAAATGACATTATAAAAAGTGATGAGTTTTCAGAAGAAAATATTACTACAGTAGATGAAGCAGATATAATTGAAGAGAACATATTTAGAGATGAAAAAGGGTTAACGGAGGAAGAGTACAATAAGATTATAAATATATTAATTAGACTCATTGATCCAAATAAGATTAAATTATTACAAAAAATTTTTGAATATAATAATTTAGAAAAAGACTAAAATATTTAAATTATATGTATATAAAATATAATTTAGTCAATAATAAAAATGTAATGGAAGTTAAAATCTCCATAAACCTCTAGAAGTAATTTTAGAGGCCCCCCCATCCCCCTGGGACCGTTAGGTCCCATTTTTATTTTTTGAATATAATAATTCCAATAATGGGAGGAGAAAATTAAAAAGGTAAAATAGCTTAATATATATTAACAGAGGTAATTTTAAATGGAAAATCATTATCATTATATTTATTTATCATTATATTTATAGTTAAATTGCTTACTTTTTTACTATCAGATGTGCTTATTACTCTAAAGTTTAATATCCAATTTTCACAGGTTATATTTCCAATATTATCCCAAGCTAAATCTGTAAAATAACCATCTTGAAATTTATAATAATTTGATCCATTAGCAAGTCTAAAAATACTCTCTAAATCTGAGCCACTTATTTGAGAGTAAAAATAGTTGGGAACAGACAAGTAAGGATCAGGCAAACTTTCTATTAAGCATATAAAGTTAGTTATAGTATCTTTGCCTGGTAAAGATGTAGTCAGATTATTATTAAATTCTTTAAGGGAGCCTTGATTATATAGATATCCTTTTAAATTAATATTATTATCTTGAAAATTACCCGACATAATTTTAGGAGTTCTACTATTAGCGCTATCTATAAATCCTAATAAATTATTAGTAGAACAAAATATGTCATCATATCCATTTCCATTCCAAGAAAAAATATGTTGAACAGCTTTATTATGAAAAGAGCTTTGAATAAATATTTCTTTGGAATTATCTCTAGAAATATCTAAGGTGGATACCCTTACAGGCCAATACGTGCAGTATTCTCCAAGGGTCTGCAAATTTTTATCATAGTTTAAACTATAGGTTTCATTACTATTTAAATTTACCTGAGCTAATAAGTGAGAGTTAGATTTTTTAATAAGTATGGAATCTTTTTTATTATCATTATTTAAATCTTCATTAATTACAATATTTTCTTCAGATAAGTTGAAAACATTTTTTCCTTTTAAGTTATCTTCTTCAAAAAATAGTTTAAAAAAACATAAAGTAGCTAATACAAATAAGAATATATTAAATAATTTAGTATGCAAATTATTTTTCTTATACACTATAATCACCCCTCTATAAATTATATGTGTAAAGAGAGATAATAATTATTAAAAATTAGATAAATAAAAAAGAGATTAGATGATCTAATCTCTTATTTTGATTTCTTGCACATAGGGCATAGTCCATAAAAATATACTTTATTAGAAATAATCTCATAATCTGTATTATCTTTCACACTAGAATTTAGAAAATCAAAGTTAACACCTTCTAAATCATCTACCCTAGAGCATTTTATACAATGTATATGAGGATGTGGATCAGCAAAACCATCATATCTAAAGTTGCCTTCTCCAACATTAATCTCTTGAATTAAATTAACGTCTACTAAAACCTTTAGCGTTTTATAAACTGTTGCTAAACTCATAGTTGGATACGCTTCTTTTAAAGCTTTATGAATTGTTTCAGCTGATGGATGTTCTTTTGTTGATTTCAAGTAATTGTATACGGCTATACGCTGAGGTGTAAGTTTCAGTTTTTTTTCTTTGAAAACTTGGGTAAAATTAATATCCATTGAATCACCTCTATAGTTATTTATTATAGATATTATATAATAAATATTATCCATTGTCAAAGGGAAAGAATGGATAATGATTATTATATAATATAGCTATATTATATAATATATTATAGCAATTACAATAAAATATTTATATAAATTTAAAAAATTAATTCAATTAATAAGAAGTCACTCATATATTATAGTATAAGAGAGGAGGAGAATGACTTGAAAAAAACATATGTGTTAGATACTAACGTTATATTATATTCATCAGGAGCATTATTATCTTTTGGTAATAATGATGTAGTAATACCAGAGGTGGTATTAGAGGAGCTGGATGATTTTAAAAAAAATAAAACTGACCTTGGATTAAATGCTAGACAGGCATCGAGAATTATAGATGGATTAAGAAAGTTAGGAAATTTGAATGAAGGAGTACCTCTTCCTGGTGGTGGTAAATTAAGAATAGAGACTAATTGCTTAAATGCAGAAGTTCCAAAGTTTTGGGATAGAAATAAAGCTGATAACAGGATACTCCAAGTATGTAAAGCGTTAAAAGATGCTGGGGAAGATGTTATATTAATTACAAAGGATACCTTTGAAAGAATAAAAGCAGATATTGTTAATGTAAAAAGTGAAGATTTTTATGAGAAGGTAGTTCCAGCTGGAGATGAGCAGTATACTGGTAGAATGGAAGTCTATGTTTCACAAGATAAGCTTTCAGAATTCTATTCAAAAAAGGTTATATCTAAAAATGACGTAGTATGTTATCAAGAAGAAAATGATGAGTACTATACTCCTACCCTTTATACAAATCAATTTTTAGTTATGCATTCCTTAGAAAATAAAAAACAAAGTGCACTAGGTAGATTTGATGGAGAAAATATAGTACATTTGCATTATAAGGATAGCAAACCCCTTGGATTAAGTGCTAGAAATGTAGGACAAAGATTCATGTTAGAGTGTCTATTTACGTCATCTAATATGGCTCCTTTAAGTATAGTAAAAGGTCCAGCAGGAACAGCCAAAACATTATTTTCTTTAGCAGTAGGATTACAGAAAATTATAGAAGAAGAAACTGGTGAATATAGAAAGATATTAGTATGTAGACCTAATGTAACTATGGATGAAGAAATAGGCTTTTTACCAGGTACTGAAGAACAAAAAATATCTCCATTTATGAGACCTATTTTTGATAATTTAGAAGTTCTTGTAGATTCAGATGAAAAAGAAAGATATAAAAATGAAAAAGAGTTACAAGATAAAGTAAATGAATTATTTGATAGAAGGATTATAACCACTGAAGCCATAGCATATTTAAGAGGTAGATCAATAATACGACAGTGGGTAATAATTGATGAGGCTCAAAATCTCTCTCCAAAGCAAGTAAAGGCAATTACAACTAGGGTAGGTATTGGAACAAAACTTATACTTATTGGAGATCCAGACCAAATAGACCACCCATTTATGGATTCTAGGTCTAATGGGTTATGTTATGCATCTGAAAGAATGAAAGGTAGTAAATTGTGTTACCAAGTAACTTTGAAATATGATGAATGTGAAAGATCACCACTATCCTTTGAAGCTGCTCAACGTTTGTAGTATAAATCACAAATTTATTAGGATATAATAATTTTTATAGTATTTATATAGTAGTAAAGAATCGATAAGTATTTTATAATATTTATTGGTTCTTTATTTTGGGCTCTGTAGTTAATTAAAGTTATAAATGTTACAAATACTCCAATATATTATTCAAGAAAAGAGATTAATGCATAGAGTGAGTATAGCTAAAATTGCACCTATTTAAAATGTTACATATGGAACTAGTTAAATATATAAATAGTTAACTAGCATTCCT
>NZ_DGRF01000013.1:0-6678 GCF_002390995.1 Clostridium sp. UBA4395 | reverse complement strand
TCATATAACTTAACAGAACGAATTTTATTCAAGGGGGAAATAGTATGAGAAATAATGCTATAGAATTTGAAAAATATATAGAAGAACATAGACTTCCATTAAACAAAGGACTCAATGTAGATGAATTTACCATCTTTTCATTTCCTGAAAAGATCACTATAAACGGAGTTACTAAACCAGTTCTTGGAGGTGGCCAAGATAGAAGAGCTGTTATATCATTAAGAGATGATGATACATTAGCTGACATCTTCTGCTTTAATATAGCGTCTATATCTAAAGCTCAAGATAAATATAAGTTATATGCTTTATTCAATGAATTAAACTCTACATATAAATATGTATCCTTTTATGAGGATAATGAAATTATAAGTGCAAAAGTATCTCTTCCATTTAATGATAACTTTGATGCAGATTTAGTTTTCCAAATGCTTTCTATAATATTTAGAGCTGTAGATGAAGAATATCCTAAAATTCTTTCTACCTTGCACAACTAAATAAACTAGAAAACTAACATGCTAGTTTTAATTTTCTAGCATGTATTTTTTTGATTATTTATGTTATGGTATATAATGTCATTAGCTTAATTATAGTTAAATAGATCTCAACGTTTTCATTATTCTAAAATTTAAATTAGAGGAGGAAAAAATGAATAAAAATAAAAACTTTACTAAAATAATACAAATTCTTTTAATAATAAATTTAATTCTATTGGCTATAGGACTCTTCAGTAAAATGAATTTTGTACTATCTCCTATAACTACAATTCTTAATGCCATGTTTATACCTATAGTTTTAGCAATTTTTCTTTACTATTTAGTGAGACCTGTGAAGAGATTTCTTCAAAACAGGAAATTATCAAGTGGAATAGCTACAGCCCTTTCAATACTATTGATAATAGTATTAATTGTATATATGCTTATATATTCTTCATCGATAATAGCTACTCAAGGTGAAAGTTTAACCATAGCTATTATTGAATCCGTACAGGACTTAGCAGATAAATATAGCTACCTATTTCCACAAATTAATGAATTTTTAAATATTGGTGAATTACTTCAAAAAGCCGCTAACTATTTAGTAAATTCTTTTACAGACATAAGTAAAAACATATATGTATTTGCTAGTTCTATAGGTAATTTTGTAGCTCAGATGATTTTAATACCTATAATAATGTTTTATATACTTAAAGATGACAAAAAAATATATAATAATTTTACTTCCTTTCTTCCAAGAAAATTTAAAAGTATTATATTGAAAATACTCCATGAAATTGATACAGTATTAAAACAATACATTACTTCACAGATTATGGTTGCTTGTGTCATCGGAGTTCTTATGTTTATAGGTTATGTAATCATCGGAATGCCTAATGCTCTTGTTCTATCTCTATTTTCTCTTATAACTGCCTTTATTCCTTTCTTGGGTGTAATACTGGGAATTATTCCAGCCATCCTTATATCCTTAAGTATGGGCTTTGGTATGGTACTTAAAATAATAATTCTTACAGTTATTGTTCAGCAGTTAGAAGGTAATGTTATAACCCCTAATATAACTGGTAACCAACTAAATATGCATCCACTGACAACTATTTTAGTAGTTACCATAAGTGTATACTTTGGAGGTTTCTTCGCAGCCTTCCTTGCAGTTCCTATATATAACATTGTTAAAATTCTTGTTAAGAATTTATATTGTTATTTGATAAATAAGCATAATACGGAAATTACAGTTGAAAAATAACTTTCAATATTAAAATAAGCACTAATGAGTTAATAAATCAATAGTGCTTATTTTTATTACTTTTCACTCTATCATTTCCTCTAATATTGTTGTTCCTGAGTAAATTTTATCATTAATCATAAATTAATAATAAAATAAAAAAATACCAACGATTTCATCTACTGAAATCGTCGATATCACTACATTCATGGTACACCCAACAGGATTTGAACCTGCCACCGATGGATTCGAAGTCCAGCGCTCTATCCAGCTGAGCTATGGGTGCAAAAATAAAATATGAATTCCTTATAAAACATCTTCTCAAAAAATAAAAAAAATGGAGCGGGTGAAGGGAATCGAACCCTCGTAACTAGCTTGGAAGGCTAGCACTCTACCATTGAGTTACACCCGCACATATTTAATTTAAAGTGGTCGGGGTGACAGGGATTGAACCTGCGACCTCATGGTCCCAAACCACGCGCGCTCCCATCTGCGCCACACCCCGATATATGGTGCGTCTTAAGGGATTCGAACCCCTGGCCCACGCCTTAGAAGGGCGTTGCTCTATCCAGCTGAGCTAAAGACGCATATTTTGGAGCGGGTGAAGGGAATCGAACCCTCGTAACTAGCTTGGAAGGCTAGCACTCTACCATTGAGTTACACCCGCATTTGGAGCGGAAGACGAGATTCGAACTCGCGACGTTCACCTTGGCAAGGTGACGCTCTACCACTGAGCCACTCCCGCATTTTTTTATTTTTATGATTGGTGCAGGTGAAGGGAGTCGAACCCCCACGCCTAAGGCGCTAGATCCTAAGTCTAGTGCGTCTGCCAATTCCGCCACACCTGCATGTTTCATTTTTGGTGGCTCACCGGGGGATCGAACCCCGGACACCATGATTAAAAGTCATGTGCTCTACCGACTGAGCTAGTGAACCATCTGGCTGGGATAGCAGGATTTGAACCTACGAATGCCAGAGTCAAAGTCTGGTGCCTTACCGCTTGGCGATATCCCAAAATTTAATGGGGTGAACGATGGGACTCGAACCCACGACAACCAGAACCACAATCTGGCGCTCTACCAACTGAACTACGTTCACCATATATGGTGCGTCTTAAGGGATTCGAACCCCTGGCCCACGCCTTAGAAGGGCGTTGCTCTATCCAGCTGAGCTAAAAACGCATGTATTGGAGCGGGTGAAGGGAATCGAACCCTCGTAACTAGCTTGGAAGGCTAGCACTCTACCATTGAGTTACACCCGCATATATTAAATTTAAAATGGTCGGGGTGACAGGGATTGAACCTGCGACCTCATGGTCCCAAACCACGCGCGCTCCCATCTGCGCCACACCCCGATATATCTTAATCAGTGCCATTTGATTAATAACCTTAACGACAAAATTTATTATACAGATTTCCCTTTAATTAGTCAACACCTTTTTTGAAGTTTTTAATTAAATTTTGACAGTTTTTATTGTAAATTCTCTTCAAGTCCTTATTTTACCTTCTTTTCTGTTATATACCTTAGGAATACTAATGACTTATATTGTTACTGATAAATTCTCTGACTATATTAAAATAAACTTAAATATATTTAACAAATTATGTAACTTAATAATCTACACACGGAATAAATTTAAATAGTTCCCTATGCAAAATAAATATATTTATACATGGAACTATTTAAATATATAACAAGTAAAATTATTATATGTAAACTATAAATATTTTTTCATCTCTTCTGTTAACTTGGATAATGCATTTCCTCTATGACTTATAGCATTTTTTACTTTAGAAGGTACATCATTAAATGTAGCCTTTAGTTCTGGCACATAGAATAGAGGATCATATCCAAATCCTTCACACTCTTTGTATTTCTCTAATATTAAACCTCCTACTTCACCTTGAACTTTGATAATATCTTTATCATTAACTATTAAAACCATAGCACATATAAATTTTGCTTTTCGTTCATTAAAAGGCACACCTTCTAACTCTCTTATTAACTTTTTATTATTTTTAACTGAATTTCCATGTTCACCACTATATCTAGCAGAATATATTCCCGGAGCTCCATTTAATACTTCTACTGATAATCCTGAATCATCAGATAAAACAAGTACATCTTTACAAATTTCATGAATTGCCTTAGCCTTTATGTATGCATTTTCCATAAATGTAGTGCCTGTTTCTTCTACCTCTATATCTATATCAGCTTCTTTTAAAGATACTACCTCTAAATCAAACTCTTTAAGAATCTCCTTTATTTCTACAATTTTATGATGATTATTACTAGCAACTATTACTCTTTTCATTACAAATTCTCCTTCTTAAACGTCTACTGTATGTTAAATAACTCATCTGCTTCTGGCGGAGTTACTTCATTGATTTCTTTATCATCTATTACTATACCTTTACTCTTAGTTATTTCTCCTATTTCAGTAGCCTTAATTCCATTATCATCAAAAGATTTTAACAACTTTTCTGGATTATCAGTAGTTATAAGCATACTACCTGATGATATTAGTCTTAATGGATCTATATTAAATTCTTTACATACCTTCCTTGTAACTTCTGTAATTGGCATTTTAGATTTATTAACCTTAAATCCTACATTACTTGCATTAGCAACTTCCCATAATGCTCCTAAAACTCCACCCTCTGTTATATCATGCATAGATGTTGCTTTAGCTATTCCACCTATTTTCCCTTCTTTCACTACACTTATGCTCTCCACATAACCTCTTGCTTCTTCAATCTCTTCATCTGTTAATATACTCCTGCATCTCTCTTCATAATCATTAACCAATATTGAAGTTCCTTCAAGGCATAGTTGTTTAGTAACTATTATGCTATCCCCTACTTTTGCTCCTGACGTGCTAATAGCACTATTAACATTACTTTTTCCAATAGCCGTACACGAAACCACTATCTTATTAACAGCTTCTGTTATTTCAGTATGGCCACCTATAATTTGAACATTTACTTTACATGCTTCTTCATGAATTTCTTTCATAAGATCATGTAATTCTTGTATAGTAGTCTTTGGTGGTGCTAGTATAGTAACCAAGATTCCTAATGGCTCGACTCCGCAGGAAGCTATATCATTACAGTTAATGTTAACTGCAATTTTACCTATATTTTCATCTGCACCAGTTACAGGATCTGTAGAAATTGCGCATTGATTACTATCAAAATTTATAATGGCACAATCTTCTCCTATGCCGTTAGATACTTCTACTTCCTTCCTCTCTTTCCCTTTATGGTTATCTATTATGTACTTTAGTTCATTCCAATTTAATTTTCCTACTCTCATATAAATTCTCCTAACCTAAAAAAACTATTGTGTTTTTGGCACATTTTCACTTCTCATATCATATTATTAAATATAACTAATATTCTGGTGGTGTTATTTTGAGATATATAGGACCTTTTTTAAGAATTAACATACTAAACAATGACAATATAAAAAGTCAATTGTTTCATTTTTCTAAAGAGTCCCTTAGACATATAGTTCTACACTCTGGATGTGGAATTATATCTAGAAATGCAAACTTAAAAATTAAACCTTTACCCACTGATGATGATATCACAAATAGCGTTATTTCTCCACTATTATGTGTATATAGAAAAGCCGACGGAAAACTTTTGAAAGAAAAAGATAAATTACTTTGGAATCATCGCAAGTTTAAAAGAGAAATAAACATATGTGCTAATGGGTATATGACCCTTAGTTTGCTGTACTTATCTGACTATTATAGAAAATTTAGAGATGTTGACGAGGATAGATATAAACTTAGCAAATACTATGTTGACCTATCCATTGAGCAACTAGAATTTTTTGCTCTTTATTGCCGTAATAGTGAGGGGGTATTTGTTGATAAATATGATTCTACAGATCCTCTCCAAAAAGAATATTTTCTTACAGACAAAAATATGAAGTTTAAATTTTCAACACAAGCTCTTCTTATGGCAGCATATTATAAATGTGCTACACTTTCGGAAGACAATAATGAAAACTTTAAATCCTTTGCTCTAGATATAATGAATCTATTCTCAAGTCTAAAACAAGAAATATATAATACTTCTCACGATGAGTTAGTTAAAATATGTTTAGCCTTCAATATTCTTTATGAATGTTCAAAACTGGAGAAAGCTAAGGAATTACTAGTAGATTTTTCTGAATTAATGATTGAAAATATCAATCATATGCCACCTTCTGTAATTAGAGATAATATAGATATTTCTTGTTTATGCTATATAAACTCTATATTAACTTATAAAAATACGAATTTATCGCATTTTAAAGATGCAGCCTTTAAAATCTTTAATAACCTAGAAAAATTATATAATAATGATGATGGTATTTTTATTAAAGACATTTCTGAAAAAGAAAACAAATTTTCTTCAGATGAAATAATTCTATATCTTTATGTATTTATGATTCAAGAGTCTTTATTAAGTGACAATGAAAAAAACGAGCTAGCTTCTAAAATTCATGGTCTTTATAAAAAACAGGTAGTAAGCTCTGGAATTATACTTAGGTGGCCTGAAGCTCCTAGTCTTGATAATCCTGAAAGATATAGGAATTTTTCATGTAAGGCAGAAGACCTATTAGATGATAATTATTTCAGATTTTCTTCTTATGTAAATAATGATACTAATGATTTAGCACCTATTTTTGTTAAAAATATTTCTTTAAATAGAAAGAAAGAAAGTTATAAACATTATAAACATAGTTTTGATTCTTGTAAAAACATGTTTAACTTTTTTACAATTATTTATTTAAATACAATTTTAGATTTCTAATAAAGGTGGCGTCGCAAAATAACTAATTAAGTTATGGAGCGATGCTCCTTTTGCTATTCCAAATAAAAATAACCGAAGGTTTTATTGAGTTTTAACATCCCAAACCTTCAGTTGTTTATTTTTAGGTGCACTTTAATAAGCCTACAGATTTAAG
>NZ_DGRF01000099.1:0-21785 GCF_002390995.1 Clostridium sp. UBA4395 | reverse complement strand
CCTTGACATAGGGACCATTTCAAACATTTTGTAGTCTTTTATTGAACAATTAATTTTATATAATTAAAGTTAGTTTGAATAAATGAAATTTCAACAAATTTATGAATTGAAGTACTTATATGAAAAATGTACAATAAATTTATACAATATCATTATCAATAGTATCTAAAATAGTAAATTAATCTAAATATGTTGATAAAAAAATAAATACTTATTAATTTATGTAATAATTACTTTAAATAAAATCTGTATCAATATATAATATAAATACATAGGTAAAATAAATTTATAATGATTAAAATTATTAGTAATATAAAGTTTCTAATATATAGTAATTTAAAACAAAACCTACGATAGATAAGGGGGGAGAATATGAAGGTAATATGTATTTTCAATCAAAAAGGGGGAGTTGGAAAAACAACTACTAATATAAATTTATGCTCATATTTAGCAATGAATGGATATAAAGTTCTGTCTATAGACATAGATCCTCAAGGAAATACAACTAGCGGTATAGGATTAGATAAAAGAAAAATACATTGTTCTATGTATGATGTTTTAACAAGTAATGTTTCATTGAAAGAAATTATCAAAAAAAGTGAAATAGTAGATAACTTCTATATTGCACCTTCAACTATGACTCTAGCAGCAGCTGAAGTTGAAGTTATAAGTCAGGATCAAAGAGAAAAAGTTTTAAAAAATAAAATTGATGAAATAAAAGATGACTATGACTATATATTTATAGATTGTCCACCATCGTTAGGTGTATTAACTATTAATGCGTTAACAGCATCTGACTCAGTTTTGATACCAATCCAATGTGAGTTTTATGCTCTTGAAGGTGTAGGACAATTGATGAGTACTATACAATTGATTAAGAGATATTTAAATACTGGTCTTGAAATTGAAGGTGTAATCATGAGTATGTATGATAGTAGAACTAGATTATGTAATGAAGTAGTTGAAGAAATTAAAAAGTACTTTAATGATAAGGTATATGATACTTTCATACCAAGAAATGTTAAATTAGCAGAGTCACCTAGTTTTGGACTTCCTATCATGCTATATGATGATAAATGTAAGGGATCAGAAGCATTTGAAGCTTTAACGGAGGAGTTTATTAGTAGACAAGGAGGAAAATAGCATGAAGAAAACAGGAGTTTTAGGAAAAGGATTATCTTCATTAATTCCTGAAAATGACTTTCAGGACAGTAATAATGAACAGGTTATAAGTATAGATATAAATTTAATTAAGCCTAATAAGGATCAGCCGAGAAAGCATTTTGATAATGAAAAGTTAATAGAATTAGCGAATTCTATTAAGGAACATGGTATAATACAACCTATTGTTGTAAGAAAAGAAAATCAGTTTTATGTAATAATTGCAGGTGAACGTAGATGGAGAGCAGCAAAATTATTAAATTTAAAAGAAGTACCAATAATTATTAAGGAATTGTCTGATGTAGAGGTTGTACAAATTTCTTTAATAGAAAATATAATTAGAGAAGATTTAAATCCTATAGAGGAAGCTACAGCATATAATAAATTATTAAATGATTTTAATTTGACTCAAGAAGAAATAAGTAAACAGGTTTCAAAATCTAGAAGTGCTATTGCTAATTCATTAAGATTACTAAATCTTGATGAAAGAATACAGGGGTATTTAATTGAAGGTGTTTTATCAGAAGGACATGGGAGAGCAATATTAGCATTAGAAAATAAAGAAGATCAATATGTAGTTGCTCAGAAAGTTATTGATGAAAACCTAAATGTTAGACAAACTGAATTACTAGTTAGAAATTATTATAAAGATGATAATAACAAGTATAAAAAAATAAATAATAAATCAGAAAATGATATATATTACAAAGACATAAGAACAAAATTAGAAAATCACTTTAATACAAAAGTATGTATAAGTAATAATTCTAAAAATAAAGGAAAAATAGAAATAGAATATTATTCTCCAGAAGATTTACAAAGAATAATAGAAATTTTAGATATATAATGTTTCACGTGAAACATTTTTAGAGAGGATGAATGCTTTTGGAACAAATTATAGAATTTCTCAATGAATATAATGTATTTATAACTATAGGATTAATAATATTAGTATTCATATTAATCATTATTTTAATAATATCACTAGTCTCAACAAGTAAGATGAAAGATAAATATAGAAAAATTATGAAGGGGACTAATAATAAAAATTTAGAAGAATTATTAGTAAGCTCATTAGATAAAATTGACAATATGGAAGGAATAACAAATGAAGTTAAGGATATGTGTAATAAAACATCTAACAAAGTTTCATCTTGTGTTCAAAAGGTTGCAATGCAAAGATATAAAGCTTTTGAGGATATTGGAAGTGATTTAAGCTACTCCATTGCTCTGTTAGATGGAAGAAATAATGGTGTAATAATAACTAGTATTTATTCAAGAAATGAGAGTATTACATATGCAAAACCTATTGATGATGGCATATCTAGATATGATTTATCACAAGAAGAAAATAATGTTCTGCATCAAGCTGTCAATACTAACAAGGAATAGGTTTAACAAAATAGATGAGTTATAGTAGTATAGCTCATCTATTTTATTAGATTTATATTTAGTATTTATCTATATAAGTATAAGTATTGGATAGTGTGGTAATTGGATATAAAAATATAGTAATAAGATTATAACTTATGTATTTTAACTTGATATAAAGTAATGCAAATGAACAATTTATTTTAGGTAGAACAGTTAATTAAATCGAAGTGGATAATTAAGTTTAGCATAAAATGAATTATTTACATACTAAACAAGTAAAAAGAGATAATAAATGTTTCACGTGAAACATTTATTATCTCTTCTTTTAAGTTCTAGTCTGCATCTAAAACCTTAGGAATATATTTATTGTTAACCTTTGAGGAAGATTTACGTCCACCTATAGTTTTTATTATAGAATGGTATATTCCTGAGGAGATTACTTCAGCTAATTTCATTACAATATATAATCGAGTATTTTGGAGCACCATAAATTCTAAAGAGCCAGATATATTAACAATTCCAACAATACTTAAATCACCAACAGAAGGTAAATTTTTATTTAGAGCAGCTCCAGGATAAAGAGGTTTAGATTCAATTATAACTTTACCTACATTTTGAAGGCCTCCAAGAGAAGCATCTATAGCTATTATATATGGATTACTATGATTCTTAAGTATTAATTCATTGGTTTCAGAAATATTTTTTGCATGTACAGGGTTTTCTAGATTTCCATAGATAAAAACCTTATCTCTAACTAGAAATTTGAGTTTATAACCTACAAGTGGACCTAAACTATCACCTGTAGATCTGTCTGTACCTATGCATAAAATAACAATATCTCTATTATCTTTAATTACTTTGGTTAGTTCTTCTGAAAGAATTTCTCTTATGTCATATATAGAATTATCAGATAAAGCATCGAAAATAACTTTTTCCACCATGAGTAACACCCTCCTATATTAGAAAGTATTACCATGTAAATAAATTTAATACATTTATTATTAATTCATTACAATTTTTTAATAGAAGAATTTATACTACACAAGATATAATCTATATCTTTATCATCATTAAAATATCCAAAACTAAAACGTAAAGTTCCATTAGGATATGTTCCAATAGTTTTATGAGCCAATGGAGCACAATGGAGACCAGTTCTAGTTATAATATTATATTCAGAGTCAAGAATAAATCCAAGTTCACTGTTATCGATTTTAGAAGAGTTTACAGATATAGTTGAAGTTCTATTTTCAGTATTTAGATGTCCATAAACTTTCATTGTAGAGATATTTAATATACCATCAATGAACTTTTGTGTTAGATAATCTTCATGATCTTTAATTGTAGATAATCCTTCATTTTGGATAAAGGTTATTCCAGATAGAAGACCTGCAATACCAGGTGCATTAATAGTACCACTTTCAAATTTATCAGGTAAGAAGTTGGGTTGAATTATGTCTGAGGAAACACTTCCTGTACCACCAACAATTAATGGAGAACAAATACCATTCATTTCATCATCTATGATAAAGCCACCTATACCTTGAGGACCTAATAAACTTTTATGTCCAGTAAAGGCTAAAGCATTGCAGTTTAATTTTTGAAAATTTAAATCAAGAACGCCAGCTGTTTGAGCAGTATCTATAATGAAAAATATATTACTTTCCTTGCAAATTTGTCCGATTTTTTCTAGAGGTTGAATAGTACCAATTATATTAGAACCATGAGAAAGGGTTACAAGTTTAGTATTATGCTTGATTTTACTTTGAAAATCATCAATATCAATTTCACCTAATTTATTGCATTGAATTATATCTAATTCAATTATTCCTTTAGATTTTAATTCATTTAATGTTCTAAGGGTACTGTTATGATCCATGGAAGATGTTATAACATGCCATCCAGGTTTAACTATACCTTTAATTAAAATGTTTAAGGACAAGGTAATATTAGATGTAAATATTACATTTTTAGTATCAGAAAAATTAAAAAAATCACATAAAGCATTTCTACATTGGAAGATAACTTTATTTCCTTTTAGAGATGAAGTAGATGCGCCTCTTCCGGGATTACCGCCTATATTTCTCATATAATTTAGTATATCATTATAAACACAATCTGGTTTAGGAAAAGATGTAGCTGCATTATCTACATAAATTTGCATAGTATTACCTCCTAGGTTGAATTTATCATATTTAGATATATAATAAGTAAAATTTATATATTATAAATTTAGATATGATATATTCTATAGATTTGATATAATTAGTATGTTAATAAAGATTGTATTATAGTAAGGTGTTATAATACAATAATACAACACTATAGTAAATATATACAATATCATATTATTATATTAAATAGAACATATTAATTAATAGATATTAACTAAATATTATATCAAATAGTATTTAATAGGGGGAAAATGTTATGGAAAACATTAAAAATGAGATTGACTGTAGAGGATTAAATTGCCCAATTCCAGTAGTAAATACAAAAAAATATTTTGATGCTTTAGAAAGTGGTATAGGAGTAACTGTTGTAGATAATGAGGTTGCCAAAAATAATGTGGTTAAATTTGCTCAAGGAAATGGATTTAATTATGAAATAGAAGAAAGAGAAGGCAATATATACTATATAACAATTACAAAGGGAGAAGTTACAGTAGAAGAATTAAATCTAAAAAGTTCTAAAGAAAAAGAAGAGACTTTTACTATTGTTATAGGTTCAGATAAATTGGGAAATGGAGATGATGAACTTGGAACAGCTCTTATAAAGAGTTATTTATTTGCACTTTCTGAGGCTGAAGTTATACCAACCAATTTAGTATTCTTAAATGCAGGGGTAAAGTTAGTAGTTGAAGGAGCACTTACCCTTGATAGTTTAAAAAGATTAGTAGAAAGAGGTGTAAATGTACAAAGTTGTGGTCTTTGTTTAGATTTTTATGGATTAAAGGAAAATCTTGCAGTTGGAGAAATTAGTAATATGTATGCAATAATTGAAATGATGAATAAAGGAAAAACTATAAAGTTATAAGAAATAGTGCTAGGAGATATAGGAAATGAAAGAATTTTTAATTGTAACTTTTAATAATACTCATGAAGCCATGAAAGCTGAATCAGTATGTATTAACGAAAAACTTAAGGTTACTATGATGCCAACACCAACATATATAACTAAAAGTTGTGGAATAAGCTTAAAGGCGGATATTGGTATTGTAAATAGCTTAAAAGAGATAATAAAAGATAAAAAGATGGAGTTCAAAACTATTTATGAATTTACTGATAGTAAGTTAATAGAGTTAAATATTGATTAACATAATATGAGATGGTAAAAAATAAGTATAAAACAATATAGTTTATTGATATAAATATTTGGAAACAATGATATAGGAGAAGAATATGAAAGAATTTGAATTAAATGATATTGTAGAAACTAAAAAAACACATCCATGTGGTAGTAATAAGTGGGAAATAATTAGAATGGGTGCAGATATAAAAATTAGATGCACCGGATGTGATAGAATTGTTATGATTCCTAGAAGTAAATTTGAAAAGAGTGTAAAAAAAGTTCTTAAGGATGAGGAAAAATAAGATAACAATATTGACTTGATGGTTTTACTATGATATAATTTGATGATGTAATCCCTGCTGTGAAAATCACAGCCGTTAGTCCGGGGGGAGGAGGTGAAACTAATGAGAGCATATGAAACTATATTCATATTACACCCATCATTAGACGAGGAGGCTGTTAAAGCTAACGTTGAAAAATTTAAAGGTGTAATAGAGAACAATGGTGGAGAAGTTGAAAGCGTTGACGTTTGGGGTAGAAGAAAGCTAGCTTATGAAATCGCTAAAGTTAACGAGGGTGTATACACATTAATCAACTTCAAAGCTGACGCTGAATTACCTAAAGAATTAGACAGAGTATTCAGAATTACAGATGGTGTTATAAGACATATTATAATCAATCCAGAAAGCAAGTAGGTGGTATGAATGAATAAGGTTGTTTTAATCGGAAGATTAACCAAAGACCCAGAGTTAAAATTTACTCCAGGTACAGGTACAGCTGTAGCCACATTTACAATTGCAGTTAATAGAAGATTTAAGAAGGAAGGTCAACCGGATGCTGATTTTATACCTGTAGTAGTATGGGGTAAACAGGCTGAAAGTACTGCCAATTACATGAGTAAAGGTAAACTTTTAAGTGTAGCTGGTAGAATTGAAACTCGTTCTTATGAAGCTAAAGACGGTGGAAGAAGATATGTTACTGAAGTAGTAGCTGATGAAGTAAGTTTCCTTGAATGGGGTGGCAATAAAACATCAGGAATGAATACTGGAGCTGTTTCTCACAATGATTCATCAATACCAACAGATTACTTTGGTGGAGGAGATATGACTCCGATTGATGATGGTGAGGATATGCCATTTTAATAATTAGGTAAGGAGGTAAGAGCAATGGCTTATGATAGAAACGATAAGAATGATAGAAGAAAAGGCGGAAATAGAAAAAGAGCTAAGAGAAAAGTATGTGCTTTTTGTATGGATAAAGCAACTTCTATAGATTATAAAGATATCAATAAATTAAGAAAGTACGTTACAGAAAAGGGTAAAATATTACCAAGAAGAATTTCTGGAAACTGTGCTAAACACCAAAGAATGCTAACTGTAGCTATTAAGAGAGCTAGAAACATAGCATTATTACCATTCACAACTGAATAGTAATAATTTATTTGGTAAAACAAACATATAATTAATAAAAACTAGTGAATCGTCGTTATTCACTAGTTTTTTATTTTAATCTCAGAATAACTGTGAAATAAAGGTAAATATACCTATAATCATGTTGCATAAATATTAAAAAAAATTTACAATAGACTTATAGCCTAAAGAAAGGATGATTCTTATGAGACGAGAAGAATTTAATATTATGTCCAATATAAAGATAATAGAAGGACTAAAGGCAGAATTAGTTTGTATTGTAGGTGATTTTTTCAAATTATTAAGTAAAGGGAGTAATATAGCACAAGATGCAATTTTAGATTGTATATCAGGAGCAATAATAATATTATATATTTTAGCAGAAAAATTAGGATATTCTCATTTAGCAATTGATGAAACTATGAAGAAAAAATTAAAGGTTGGTATAGTAGAAGGTGATCCTCTTGAGAAAAATGGAAAAGAGCTTAGTAAGCTTTATGACCATATAAGAGAAAGGAATTAGAAGGAGGAGGTTATGGAACAAAAGATTAATACAAAGAGTTTAATAGAAGCTGCGTTGATGGCAGGTATTATAACTATAATAAGCATTAGTGCATCATACATTTTATTATTTTATATAATAGGTTTAATATTGTTGCCAATTTTGGTAGCTCTTATTTACTATAGGAATGGAATAAAATATTCAATAGGAGCTGTATTAATAAGCACAATATTAGTAGCTACATTTCTCGATCCTATTTTGGCTATAATTTCAGGTATGTCTTATGGGATAATAGGTGTAGTCTTAGGTTACTGCTTAAAAAATCAAAAGAAAACATATAATATATTGATAGCCATGATTATTGCATGTATAATAGCAATGCTGGTTGAGGTATGGTTAACTAGTAGATTTGTTAGCAACATAGGTGTAATTCAATTTATTAATGATAAATTGAATACATATATACATGAATTTAAGGCGTATATAACTCAAACAAAACAAATTTATAGCAACATGGGTATGAATGCTACTCAACTACAAATGTTTGAACAAATAGAATCTATCTTTACAGTTGAGCTCTTAGCTATGTTGATACCAACTGTATTATTTATAGCTTCCTTTATACAAGCATATTCAACCATATTATTTACACATTTGATATTTAGAAAACTTAAATATAAAGAAGTAAAATACTTAAGGTTTTCAGAGTTTTATGTATCTAATCTAGTTGGAGCTGCATTAATTGCTGTTATTAGCATATGTGCAATAGTAGGAAGTAGGGGGATTACAGGTAGCTTATTTTTATATAATGCTATTTTAATGTTAACAATTATGATATTAGCTGTGAACGGAGCAGCTGTAACTGATTATTATTTTAGAAAGAAACTAGGAATGCCTAAGACAATGAGAATACTTTTAGTAGTTCTTTTGTTTATAATAGGATCATCTAAAATTTTAGGAATAGTAGGTTTTGTAGAAATGATGTTAGATTTTAGAAAGTTGGATCCATATAGAATCAGAAAGGCGTAATATATGAGTAAAGAGAATTTTAAAGAAATGCTATTTAATTTTATAAAAAGTAAAATAGTTATAACTATTTTAGTTATATTATTAGTAGTGTTTTTTATAAAGGATATGTTAATTGTTTCAAATATACTACTTCTAATATATGCAGCCACTCTTTTGTATATTATATTTGATAATAGCAAGAAAGATAATTTTTCTAACAAAATTGAAAATATAATACACAAGGTTGATACTGTTAAGTCTACGGCATTTTCTAAGGTGCACTTTCCAACTATGTTTTTATTAGAAAATGGAGAGGTAATATGGTATAACGAAAGTTTAGCTTTAAGATTAGAAAATAATGATATAGTAGGTAAAAATATAAAAGAAATAATTAAAGAGTTCAATATAAAATTAGCATTAGAAGGAAAAAGGTCAGAGTATAAAAATGTTGTTTTTAAGGATAGAATTTATGATATTTATATAAGTATTATTCAAGATTATGAGATTAATGAAGATAATAATCTTATAGTAATTTCTTTTGATGATATTACAGATAATGTTAATTTGATAAATCAAATTAATAATGCTAAAGAAAGTGTAATGCTCATAGAGGTAGATAATCTTGATGAGGTTATTAAGACTACAGAAGAAGATTTAAGACCACAGCTTATAGCAGACATAGATAGAACTATAAATAACTATGCTAATAGCCTAAAAGCGTTAATAAGAAAATATTCATCAAATAAATATGTATTAACTACTAAAGATGTTAATATAGAAACTGAGATGAATAAAAAATTTGATATACTAGATACAATTAGAGAAGTAAGCAGTGGAAATAAACTTACAGTTACTCTAAGCATTGGAGTGGGTAGAGGTGGAGAAAATCCAGCTCAAAATCATGAATTTGCCACTATAGCAAAGGATTTGGCTCTTGGAAGAGGTGGAGATCAATGTGTAGTCAAGAGCTTTGAAAAAGTATCTTTTTATGGTGGAAAAACTAAAGAAGTTGAAAAAAGGACTAAGGTTAGAGCTAGGGTAATTGGTCATGCACTTTTAGAACTGATAAATGAAAGTAGCAATGTAATTATAATGGGACATCACAATCCAGATATGGATTGCTTGGGAGCAGCAATAGGAATGTATAGTACCATACGTTCTTTAAATAAGGAATGTTATATAGTTATGGATGAGCCTCATGATGCTGTGCAGTATATGTTGGACAGATTAGATGATGATGATAACTATAAAGATACATTTATAAATATAAATGCAGTTAAAAATATTAAAAATGATAAAAGTTTATTAATATTAGTTGATGTTCATAATGAAAGTTACGTACTTTCTATGGAGGTAGTAGATTACTTTAGTAGAATAGTGATTATAGATCATCACAGAAAAACAAAAGACTTTATACAAGGTACAATGTTAAGTTATGTGGAAACCTATGCATCATCAACATCAGAATTAATAACAGAATTAATTCAGTATATGGTTGAAAAACCAAAATTGAGAGAAGTAGAAGCGGTAGCTCTATTAGCGGGTATTTGTCTAGATACTAAAAATTTCTGTTTTAAAACTGGAGTTAGAACCTTTGAAGCAGCAGCATTTTTACGAAGGCTAGGTGCTGATACTGTAGATGTAAAAAGAATTTTTAGTGAAGCTTTAGATATTTACATAACAAGAGCAGATATAATAAAAACTGCAAAGGTTAAAAGTGGAATAGCTGTAGCGAAATGTCCACCAGAAATATCAAATTCTGTATTACCAGCACAAGCAGCGGATGAATTGCTAAATATTACAGGTATTCAAGCATCCTTTGTTATTGCTAAAATAGAAGAGGGCACTTATATAAGTGGAAGATCCTTAGGTGAAATAAATGTTCAGGTAATATTGGAATATTTAGGTGGTGGAGGACATTTAACAATGGCAGCTGCTAGAATTAAAGATTCTAATCAAGATGAGGCAGAAGAATTATTAAATGATGCTATAGAAAAATACTTAAGGAAGGGTGAATAATAATGAAAGTTATTTTATTACAAGATGTAAAATCAGTTGGAAAAAAAGGAGAGGTTGTTAATGCCTCCGACGGATATGCAAGAAATTTCTTGTTTCCTAAAAAATTAGCACAAGAGGCAAATGATGTTAACATGCATATTTTAAATAAGAAAAATGAAGCTGATAGAAAGAAGAAATTAGCTGAAATAGAGGAAGCTCAAAAAGTTGCAAATGAACTTAAGGATAAAGAAGTAATTATCTATGCTAAGTCAGGAGACAATGGTAGATTATTTGGAGCTATAACCACAAAAGATATTTCTCAGGAAATGGAAAAACAATTAAATATAACAATAGATAAGAAAAAAATAGTAGTTAATACTATTAAAACTATGGGATTATATGATGTAGAAGTAAAGCTATATCCTGAGATATCAACTAAAATAAAGGTTATTATAAAAGAACAACAATAGATTTTAAAAACCGAGGGGAGGAAAGCATAGAAGGTATAAAAGTCCTTCTATGCTAATAATTTTGAATATAAATTCAGTTGATAAAATAAATAATTTTAGCTTAGAAGAAGAATTAACTATGGAAGTAGAAATAGAAGTTTTAGAAGAAGTTATGTACAAGCTTTTAGATGAAGGCACTATTAGAGGTAGAGCAGTAAAGTTTAAGGTTCAAAAGCATTTAAATAGTAAAGATATCTATAGAAAACTTTATGCTATAAATAAAATAGTTACTAATGGAAAAGGAATTAGTGTTCCACCAAGTGATAATAATATAGAAGAAGTTTTAAAAGAAACTAGCCTAGAAATAAGTGAACTTCTAGCTAAAAGGTATGTACAAAATAAATTAGATGCAGAAGTGGAAAAGCAAATTATAGAAAAACAGGACAAGTATATAGATGAGGTAAGACTAGGAATCATAAAGAAACAAAGAGGACCAGAGAATAGTAAGACATTAAAGAAATATGCAGAGTTTGAATGTTTAGATTCAAAGCATTTAACTCAAAACATTATGAGTATGCTTAGACCTGATAGTTTTTCAGAAATAATTGGGCAAGAGAGAGCTATTAAATCTTTAATATCTAAGATGGCATCTCCATATCCACAACATATAATTTTATACGGACCACCAGGAGTGGGTAAGACTACAGCAGCTAGGATTGCGCTTGAAGAAGTTAAGAAATTAAAGCATACGCCATATGATAAGGATGCAAAGTTTGTAGAAGTAGATGGAACCACATTAAGATGGGATCCAAGAGAGATATCAAATCCTTTATTAGGTTCAGTACATGATCCTATATATCAAGGTTCAAAGAGAGATTTAGCTGAAAGTGGTACTCCAGAACCAAAGACGGGACTAGTTACAGAAGCACATGGAGGAGTTTTATTTATAGACGAAATAGGTGAATTAGATTATACTCTTCAAAATAAATTATTAAAAGTTTTAGAAGATAAAAGAGTTGAGTTTTCATCATCATATTATGATCCAGATGATGAAAGTACACCTAAATATATTAAGTATTTATTTGACAATGGTGCTCCAGCTGATTTCGTTCTAATAGGTGCTACTACTAGAGAGCCAAGTGAGATTAATCCAGCATTAAGATCAAGGTGTACTGAAGTTTATTTTGAACCACTATCTTCTGTAGATATAGAAAAAGTTGTATTAAATGCAGCTAAAAAGTTAAATATTAAATTAGAGGATGGTTTAGCAAAAGAGATAAGCAGATATACTATAGAAGGTAGAAAAGCTGTAAATATACTTGCAGATGTATATGGATATGTATTATTAAATAATGAAGAGAGAAATGATGTGGTTATAACTATTTCTGATTTTAATGAAGTAGCATCTAATAATAGATTAAGACCATATGAAGGTATTAGTGATTTAGATTCTAAGGAAGTTGGACAGATTTTTGGTCTTGGAGTATCTGGATTCTTGGGGTCAACTATAGAAATAGAATGTTCAAGTTTTGAGGCTAGGGAAAAAGGTAAAGGAACTATTAGATTTAATGATACTGCTGGATCTATGGCAAAAGATTCTGTTTTTAATGCAGCCTCTGTTATAAGAAAAATTACTGATAAGGAAATCAGAGATTATGATGTTCATGTAAATGTTATTGGTGGTGGAAAAATTGATGGACCATCAGCAGGTGCAGCTATAACAACATGTATTATAAGTGCCATTTTAGAAAAACCAATAAGACAGGATATTGCAATTACTGGTGAAATATCAATAAGAGGTAAGATAAAACCAGTAGGAGGAGTATTTGAAAAAATATATGGAGCAAAAAGAAAAGGTATAAGGCAGGTAATAATACCAAAAGATAACTTGAGGGATGTTCCAGCTAATATTAAAAATATAGAAGTTACAGCTGTATCAACAATAGAAGAACTACTAGAGTTAGTATTTTAGATACTTTGATTATTAAAACCCTGTAATATGATTATACAGGGTTTTAATTTAATTTTATAAATAAATGTTTGGATTTTTTTATAACTACATTATAATTAAAGAGAAGAATTTTATAATAAATAATGTTTTCTACATTATTTATTCCTTGAGAGTACATATAGGAGTTTTCTTTTAATATATCGCAGGAGGTAATAATATGAGTGACTCACTTAGAACTATGCCACAAAATATAGAAGCTGAGCAGTCAGTAGTAGGGTCTATGTTAATAGATAAGAATGCTATTGCACAAGCTGCAGAGGTTCTTTCAGCTGAAGATTTCTATAAAGATGCTCATAAGACTATTTTTAAGGCTATTAGAGATTTATATAATAAAGATATACCTGTAGATATGATAACCTTGGTAGACTATCTAAAATCTAATGATATGCTTGAGCAAGCTGGAGGGGTAACATATATTATGGAGATAAGCACCTCAGTACCTTCTACAGCTAATTTATCTTCTTATATAAAAATTGTTGAAGATAAATCAACCCTTAGAAGGCTAATTAGAAGCTCAACGGAAATAATTGAAAATAGCTATAATAAACAAGATGATGTAGAATCAGTAATAGACTTGGCAGAAAAAAATATATTTAATATATCTGAAAAACGAAGTACTAGTGATTTTGAACCTATGAGTACTGTATTGGAAAGAGGATTTTTAGAGATAGAAAAGATTTTTAATAATAAAGGTCAAGTAAATGGAGTAGCTAGTGGATTTAAAGATTTAGATGCAAAAACTTCAGGGTTTCAGAGCGGAGATATGGTTCTAATAGCAGCTAGACCATCTATGGGAAAAACTACATTTTGTCTTAATATAGCCCAAAATGCAGCTATTAGAGATGGTAGGAAAGTTGCAATATTCTCATTAGAAATGAGTAAGGAGCAATTAGCATATAAGCTCCTTTGTGCAGAGGCTAATGTAGATATGGTTAAGCTTAGAAATGGAGATTTAGACGATAGAGATTGGGAGAATATAGCAAGGGCTTCAGGACCACTTGCATCTGCAGGAATATATATAGATGATACTGCAGGTATTTCTGTCATGGAGATGAGGTCTAAATGTAGAAGACTTAAAATAGAGCATGGAATAGATTTAATTATCATAGACTATCTTCAATTAATGTCAGGAAGCAATTCTGATAATAGACAACAGGAAGTATCAGAAATATCAAGAAGTATAAAAGCTTTAGCTAAAGAAATGAAATGTCCAGTAATTGCATTATCTCAATTATCCCGTGCACCAGAACAAAGGGCAGATCATCGTCCTATGTTATCAGATTTAAGAGAATCAGGTTCTATTGAGCAGGATGCAGATATAGTTATGTTCTTATATAGAGAATTTTATTATAGCAAAGAAAAAGAAGATGAGAACATAGCGGAATGTATATTAGCTAAACATAGAAATGGTGAAGTTGGAACCGTAAATTTAGCATGGATAGGTAAATATAGTAAATTTGGAAACTTAGACTTAGTTCATCCAGAGTAATTTAAATAGATTTCGTAGAAATTAGTAATAAAGTATAATTATATATGATTTATATTTATTGCATATAGTAAAGCCTTATTACATAAAGATATATTAGCTATACTTTATGTGAGGTGAGATTACTCATGGTAAATGAGATGAAGAACAATAAATTAATAGATGATAAGTTTAACAATGGAAAAGAGACATATTTTCACAAGCATTCAGAATTAGATGATATTACTATAACAGAGGAACATGAAGATGGTATTGTAAATCTGTATAATAATGGAATTGTGAAAGATATAATAGATACTAGTAACACCAATGAAGAAGTAAAAATAATTAAGACTAAAGAGTTTTATGGTGACAAAGATAAAGGGTCTATATTAGAATCTAAGGAGAAAGACTGTAGTGAAAAAAGTTGGGGAGCAACATTAGTGTTTTGTATACTTTTAGGTTTTATAGGTTTCCATAGATTTTATGTTGGAAAAGCAGGAACTGCAATATTAATGCTACTTACACTAGGTGGTTTTGGCATATGGATTATAGTAGATTTAGTATCTATAATAATAAATAGTTTTACAGATGAATATGGTAGAATTGTTAAAAGAAAAAAGTCCATAGATCAAAATTAAAAAGATGTGGTAAAACATATCTTTTTTAAGTATTATTGAATAATTTTAATAGATTTGATAATATTCATCTTATATAGTACACGAAGTAAAGATTAAGGAGAACGGTTATGGAAAATAAGAAAATTGGTGAGTTTAATAAAGGGGATAGAATTGAAAGTTTTTTCTTAGTAAAAAATGCAGAATGTAAAATAACTAACAATAGTACTACGAATAAATATTTAGATCTTATGTTAATAGATTCAACTGGAGAAATAAATGCAAAGCTATGGGAATGTAATGAAAATATTGAAGCTTCAATAAAGGATAATATACTTGTAAAAGTAAGAGCTGTAGTTAATGAATATAGAGGGAAATTACAGTTAAAGATAGAGAAAATTAGACCAGCTACAGAAGAAGATAATGTTAATATAGATGAATTTATACTAGTTGCTCCTTATAAGTCTGAAGATATGTTTGAAACTCTATTAGATTATATAGAGAAAATAGAAAATAAAGATATAAAACATATTACAGAAAATATTATCGGTAAATTTAGTTACAAGTTAATGCATTATCCAGCTGCTAAATCCAATCATCACGCAATTAAAGGTGGTCTTTTATATCATATAACCACTATGTTAAATGCAGCAGAAAAATTATTAGGTATATATGATTATCTAAATAAAGATTTATTGTATTCAGGTATAATTCTTCATGATATAGCTAAAATAATGGAGATGGAATCTAGTGAGCTAGGAATAGTATCTAAATATAGTACGGAAGGCCAGTTACTTGGACACATAATACAAGGAATTGGTTTAATTGAAGATGCTGCAATGGAAGTCAAAGCAGATAAAGAAATAGTTATGTTATTACAACATATGATATTAACACATCACTATGAGCCGGAGTATGGAAGTCCTAAGAAACCTATGATACCAGAAGCAGAAATGTTACATCATTTAGATGTATTAGATGCTAGAATGTATGATATGCGCAAAGCTACTAAGGATTTAAATCCAGGTGAATTCTCTGAAAAAATATATAGTTTAGACGGAATAAGTATATACAAATCATTCATATAAATACGAATAATATAAATATAAAAAGTGTAATATATTCTTATAGGATATGTTACACTTTTTATGATTTAAGATAATATTATAATAAATTTAATTATAATAAAAAGCTAATTATATATATTACATTAACAAAATATATTGTATAAAGCATTTATATAATGTATTTTAGGAGATTTAAAGTTCATTATAAAGAAATAATAAAAGCACTCTATGTTAGGATAGAGTAAATAAATATTGGGAAAAATAAATTCTAAAGAAATATATTTACGAAGAATTTTAAATGTACTATATAAAATATTCGTATTTTTATTGAAAATACTACATCTCTTTGTTAATATATTTATGGGGTGATTAACATGTATAAAAATTATGATATTATAATTGTTGGTGCAGGAGCTAGTGGTGTTTTCGCAGCCTATGAATTAACAGCTTTAGGCTCAAAGGCTAAAGTACTAATGATAGAAAAGGGAAATAGTCTAGAAAAAAGAAAATGTCCCATAGATGGGAAAAAAATAAAAGCTTGCATTCATTGTAAATCTTGTGACATTATGAATGGTTATGGTGGTGCTGGGAGTCTTTCAGATGGTAAGTATAATATAACTAATAACTTTGGTGGAGATTTATATAAATATGTGGGTAGGCAAGAAGCTTTAGATCTTATGTATTATGTAGATAAGGTTTTATGTGATCATGGTGGAAGTGATGCGAAGTTATATTCAACTGCGGATAGTACACTAAAGACTGAGGCACTAAAACATGATTTACATCTTTTAGATGCTAAAGTTAGACATCTTGGTACAGATAGAAATGTAAAAATACTAGGTAATTTATATAATAAGATAAAAGATAATATAGAGATGAAGTTTAATACTGAAGTTGTGGATATAGAAAAGCACGGCAAAGAATTTATAGTAAAAACTGAGGATGAAGAATTTAGATGCAAAGATATAATAGTTGCCACGGGAAGATCGGGATCTAAATGGATATCTAAGGTTTGTACTAAGCTAGGGATAGAAACTAGAAGTAATAGAGTAGATATAGGTGTTAGAGTTGAACTACCTGCAGCTATTTTTGAACACATAACAGATAAAGTATATGAAAGTAAAGTTGTATATAGAACAAAGAAGTATGGAGATTTAGTAAGAACATTTTGTATGAACCCACATGGTGAGGTAGTTAGTGAAAATACAAATGGAATAGTAACAGTAAATGGACATAGCTATTCAAATCCAGAACTTCATACAGAAAACACAAACTTTGCATTATTAGTTACTAATAATTTTACAGAGCCATTTAAAAATAGTAATGAATATGGAGAATCTATAGCAAGACTTAGTAATATGCTAGGTGGCGGAGTATTAGTTCAAAGATTTGGAGATTTAGTACAGGGGAGAAGAACTAATGATCATAGAATGAGTAAAAGTTTTACTATTTCAACTTTAAAAGCTACACCGGGAGATTTAAGCTTAGTTATACCAAAGCGTCAATTAGATGCTATAATAGAAATGATATATGCTCTAGATAATATAGCACCAGGAACAGCTAATGAAGATACATTGTTATATGGTGTAGAAGTTAAGTTTTATAATTCTAATATAGAAGTGGATAATAACTTAGAGACAAAAGTAAAAAGTCTTTATGTATTAGGAGATGGATCTGGAGTTACACATTCACTATCACAAGCATCTGCTAGTGGTGTTTATGTTGCTAGAATATTAGATGAGAAATATAGTAAGCTAGTTTAATTTATAATAAGTTTTACTAATGAGTAAAAAAGGAGATGTAGAATATGTCATCATTTGTGGTATTAGGAGCTCAATGGGGAGACGAAGGAAAGGGTAAAATGACTGATTATCTTGCAGAAAGTGCAGATGTAGTTGTTAGATTCCAAGGAGGAAATAATGCAGGTCATACTGTAGTAGTGGGAGAAAAAGAGTATAAATTACATTTAATCCCATCAGGAATACTTTATAAAGACAAACTTAATGTAATAGGCAATGGAGTGGTTGTAGATCCAGAAGCTCTATTTACAGAAATGGATTATTTAAAGGGATTAGGAGAAAACATAACACCAGAGAGATTAATAATAAGTGACAGAGCTCAAGTTATAATGCCTTATCATAAAGTATTAGATGCTCTTAAGGAAGAAGCTAGAGGAAAAAACGATATAGGTACTACTAAAAAAGGAATAGGACCTTGTTATACTGACAAAGTTGAGAGATGTGGAATAAGGGTTTGTGATCTTATTAAACCAGAAGTTTTAAAAGAAAAATTACAAGAATATCTTCCAGTTAAAAATGATTTAATAGTTAAAATTTATGGTGGAGAAGCTCTAAGCTTTGATGAGGTTTTCGAGGCCTATTTAGAATATGGTAAGAGAATGAAGCCATTTGTAGATGATGCATCAGTTAGAGTTTTTGATAGCATAAAAGCAAATAAAAATGTGTTATTTGAAGGAGCTCAAGGAACACTTCTGGATATAGATTTTGGTTCATATCCATATGTAACATCTTCTAATACCGTAGCAGGTGGTATATGTACAGGTGCTGGTATAGGACCAACTATGATAGATAGTGCTGTAGGAATTGTAAAAGGATATACAACTAGAGTTGGGAAAGGACCTTTTCCAACAGAACAAGAAAATGAAGTTGGAGATTGGATAAGGGAAAAAGGATTTGAGTACGGAGTTACTACAGGAAGAAGTAGAAGATGTGGTTGGCTTGATCTTGTTATATTAAAAAGTGCTGCTAGAGTTTCTGGATTAACTAGTTTTGGAGTAACTAAGATTGACACACTAGCGGGGCTTGATAAAATACAAGTTTGTGTAGGATATAAGTTAGATGGAAAAGTAATAGACTACTTCCCAGCTAGCCTTGAAGATTTAGCAAAATGTGAACCTGTGTATGAAGAGTTTGATGGATGGGATGAAAGTATAAAAGACGCTAGAAAATATGAAGACCTTCCAGAGAATGCAAAGATATACTTAAGAAAAATAGAAGAATTCACTGGTGTTAGGATATCTATAATATCAGTAGGGCCAAAGAGAGATCAAACTATGAGAATCGCAGATCTTTAAAAGTACGTCATTGCAAGAAAGATTAGAAAAAGTTAATTCAAAGTTTAAAACTGATAAGAAATAAATTTATTTCCTATCAGTTTTATTTTTTTAATATTAATTCAAGTAATATTTAAAATCACACAAATTACCTTGAATAGAGCTTTTATGTTAATAGGTAATACTAATCCTTTAGTACATTATAAATAGCGTTCACAGCAGCGCTAGAGGAGCTCCAGCACCATTGCAAATTAAAACCACCACAATCACCATCAACATCTAAAATTTCACCACCAAAGTATAGACCTGGAGTTAGTTTAGATTCTAAAGTTATAGGGTTTACCTCTGTAGTATCTATTCCACCGATGGTAACTTGAGCATTTTCAAAAGAGTTGGTATCAATAACTTGAAACTTCCAATCACATAAAAGCTTATAAAGTTTAAATCTATATTCATACTCTAGGGAATATGTAGGCATGTGAATGTCAGTAATTCCACACTCTTTTAATATAATAGGAATAAGTTTTTTATTTATAATTCCTACTAGATTGTCTGAAATACTTCTATATGAAAACACTGCAAAGTGTGTTTCAAAAAAATCTACTATATGGTCATAATCTGAATTAAGTAAATTTACATGTATAAAAACTGATGACTTATTCATAATTCCTTTAGAAGCAATTCTACTAAGCTGTAGAATTGGAGGACCTGATATACCATAGTCTGTGAATAAGATTTCACCAAATTCTTGTTTTTTAGTTTCACCATTTACTTCTATATTACAAGAGCTTTCAAATTTCACTCCAGAAATGGCCTTAAGTCTATCATAGTTTAGTTTTAATTGAACTATACCAGGTGTTAAGTTTATTAATCTATGGCCAAAGTTTTTAGCTAGTTTATGACCAGATCCATCAGATCCTGTTTTAGTATAACTTTTTCCTCCAGTACATAAGAGAACTTTTTTACATGTATATGTAGTTGAAGAAGTGATAATTTCAAAGTAACCCTTCTTTGTGTTAATGATAT
Organism: Clostridium sp. UBA4395; assembly: GCF_002390995.1. NCBI lineage: Bacteria > Bacillati > Bacillota > Clostridia > Eubacteriales > Clostridiaceae > Clostridium > Clostridium sp. UBA4395. The sequence goes on along the minus strand of NZ_DGRF01000099.1, from coordinate 1,334 downwards.
TTAAAACTTTTTCATTCATGTAAGTTGGTATATTTCTTTCAGATAAATTCATTCTAAGAATATCTAACACAGAGGATGCTTGAAGAGATAATGGGTATATCTTTCCAGAATCTAAGGTACATGTATATATTCCTATGGATTTAAAAAAGTTAAGGGTATATTCTAAATCATAGGTATTAATAATATCTTTAAAAAAATTATTATTATCACTATGAAATCTTGATAAGGATAACTTTTCGTTTGTTAAATTACAACGTCCATTACCAGTAATTAACAATTTTTTACCTACTCTATCGCTACTATCTATTATAGCTACGTCTATATTTAAATCTTTTGCTTTAATTGCAGATACTATGCCACAAGATCCGCCACCAACAATAATTAAGTCATGATACAAAATAAAATCACCTCAAGCCTTTAAATGTATTAACTAATATATTAACTATAGTATATATAATTATACTATATATTAAAACTATAATATAAATTTATTATTAAATTATAATATATCTAATAAATAATATATTTTCTGTATATAATTTTGGAGAAAAAAATAAAAAAAATTATTTTTAAAATTTTGTTGACAAAAGTTTAAAATTTTTGTATTATAATAAATGTCGGATGACCCGGCAAACACAAAACAAAAGCAAAATGACATATGGCTCCTTGGTCAAGCGGTCAAGACACCACCCTTTCACGGTGGTAACAGGGGTTCGATTCCCCTAGGAGTCACCATACTAGGTCGCATAGCTCAGCTGGGAGAGCACCTGCCTTACAAGCAGGGGGTCACAGGTTCGATCCCTGTTGCGACCACCACATAATCTAATGTGGCCCAGTGGCTCAGTTGGTTAGAGTGCCGGCCTGTCACGCCGGAGGTCGAGGGTTCGAGTCCCTTCTGGGTCGCCAAAATACTTTTTGAAAGTATTGACATCAGATGGAAAGTCTGATAAAATGTAAAACATATGGCTCCTTGGTCAAGCGGTCAAGACACCACCCTTTCACGGTGGTAACAGGGGTTCGATTCCCCTAGGAGTCACCATATTAGGTCGCATAGCTCAGCTGGGAGAGCACCTGCCTTACAAGCAGGGGGTCACAGGTTCGATCCCTGTTGCGACCACCACATAATTTAATGTGGCCCAGTGGCTCAGTTGGTTAGAGTGCCGGCCTGTCACGCCGGAGGTCGAGGGTTCGAGTCCCTTCTGGGTCGCCACTTATGCTGGCATGGCTCAACGGTAGAGCAGCTGATTTGTAATCAGCAGGTTGTAGGTTCGATTCCTATTGCCAGCTCCAAAGATTCTGAATTAATTCAGAGTCTTTTTTTACTTTATAGGAAA
>NZ_DGRF01000098.1:22320-22473 GCF_002390995.1 Clostridium sp. UBA4395 | reverse complement strand
ATTTCCATTATATAATTTACAAAAGGTAATAAGAAAATGCAAGTTTCTAAAAATTTTATTGAAAAGAGAGTAGTATCGCATGAAAACATCCTATCAGATGAAGGTATATTGCTTAGAGTTAACAGATCAATACAAGTTGAGGGTGCTTTTGGT
>NZ_DGRF01000098.1:0-22134 GCF_002390995.1 Clostridium sp. UBA4395 | reverse complement strand
AGTTATTTTGCGACGCCCCCTTATTTTCTGTTATAGATCGTGATTAACGTGTTAGTTACCCAACGCACCTTGCACAAGAATCCCGACATGCAGAATTACCAGGTCTACCACCATCTTAACTTTATATTTTTCCTTCTTTTAACATATTAGTTAAATCATCAAGCATTAAATTAGCAGCTTTTATCCCACCTGCTGTATTCCAAATAGTATCATCTACTTTATAAGCTTTATTATTTTTTACAACATTTAGAGACTTAAACATCGGATCATTTAACCACTCTTCTTCTCTAGCAAGACCTTTACCATCTCCTAGTTCATAAGTAAAGTATAACATTACATCTCCATCAGCTTCATTTAATCTTTCCTTACCTATTTCATTAACGAAGTCTGTTCCTTGTTGAGCTACCGGTCTTTTAAATCCTATTTCTTTAAGAATAGTTCCAGCGAAAGTATCTCCAAGGTATATTCTAGTTTTTCCATCCATAAATCTCACAAGTGATATTTCATTATTTAATTTATCACTATAAGTTTCTTTTATAGAAGTAATCTTACTTTCATATGCTTGTATAGTTTTTTCACCTTCAGATTCTTTATTTAAAACTTTAGCATAGAATTTAAAATTATCCTTCCATTCGCCTCTTATTGTATCTGAATAAACAGTTGGTGCTATTGAACTTAATTGGTCATATATCTTTTCATGTCTCATTTTATTTCCAATTATTAAATCTGGTTTCAAAGCAGCAATTGCTTCTACATTTGGTTCTGTCTCCTTACCAACAGGCTTAACACCTGTAAGTTCAGTTTTAGTATGTTCATACCAATCACCAGTAAAACCAGTTACAGCTCCAACTGGTTTAACACCAAGTGTAAGAAGTGCTTCTACACCCTCATTAGTTAATATAATAACCTTCTTTGGATTTTCAGTAATTTCTGTTGTTCCCATAGCATGTTGTATAGATATAGTTTTATAATCTGTTGTATTTTCTGTTTTATTAGAGCAACCAACAAGTAAACTTACAATTAGCATACCTGATAAAATTGCAGATAATAATTTTTTTTGCATTTGTTATTCCTCCTAAAATTTATTATGGATTTTATCACTTAATTATGATATCATGTTTGAGAAAGATTATCAATACTAAATGATATCATTTTTCAATATTATAAAGCGGAGGAGTTACATGAAAAATATTCTAAAAAGTAATAGCGGTAGATGGCTGTTACTCATATTACTTACAATATTCACTCTTATATTATGTTACTTAAGTATTACTAAAGGATTTATACCTACATCTTATGATACTTTAATAGATGCATATAAAGATTTTAATAATTCTCAAGAACATATAATCATAAGGACTTCAAGAATTCCAAGAACATTAAATTCTCTTCTAGTTGGAGGAGCTCTTGGAGTATCTGGACTTTTAACTCAAGGACTGACTAGAAATAAATTAGCCTCGCCAAGTATCTTAGGTATAAATTCAGGAGCAGTATTAACTTTGGTTATAGCTCTCACATATTTTCCTAATGTATCTTCACTAGGACTTGCCTGGTTAGCATTTTTAGGTGCACTAGGATCTTCTCTACTGGTTTATTTATTATGTGGAGGTCTTTCAGGTGACATAAGGCCTATGGACTTAACATTAGGAGGTACTGCTTTAGGTGCACTATTCTTTTCCTTAGCACAAGGTATTTTATATAAAAATGAGGCTGCACTTGAGCAGGTTGTTTATTGGATGACAGGTTCTGTTGAAGGGAAAAAATTAGAACTAATAGTTAAATTTATTCCAATAATATTAATAGTAATAGTATTTACGTTGCTTATCGGGAAAAAATTCAATGTATTTTCATTAGGAGAAGAAATGGCAAGGTCATTGGGTATGAAAACTCTATATTTTAAAATAGTTATAATAGTTATAGTTGCTATTTTATCTGGTGTATCTGTGGCTTTGGCAGGTCCAATAGCTTTCATTGGACTTATAACTCCACATATAGTACATAAATTTATTGGAACTGATTATAAATGGCTAATACCATTTTCTATATTAACAGGGGCATCTATACTATTGCTTGCAGATATAATGTCAAGATTTATAATTTATCCAAAAGAAGTCCCAGTTGGTGCTTTAACAGCACTTATAGGTGGTCCTTTCTTTATATATGTTGCGAAAAGGAGGACCAGACAATGATAAATATAAGTAAAAAAGCTATTAAGTTAAGTGCGCTTTTACTAGGGATTACTATCTTAATGATATTTTTTTCATTATGCCTAGGTGAAGCTATGGTAGGTCCATTAGATGTACTAAAGAGTATATTAGGAATAGATACAGGATTTTCATCTATTTTAGTTACGAAAATAAGGTTACCAAGAGTTCTTGTTGCCTTTTTTGTTGGAGCCTCTTTAGCATTATCGGGAGCTATACTTCAAGGAGTGGTTAAAAATGATTTAGCATCTCCAGATATATTAGGTGTAGTTAATGGAGGTTCCGTTGGAGCATTGGTGTTTTTAACTATTTTTATAGATCCTAAGAATAATTCATTAACAACATCTATATTATATATGCCTATATTTACTTTTATATTTTCATTTATAGCTTTAATGTGCATTTTGCTTATAAATGGAAAATCTTCTTCAACAAATAAATTAATTATAATAGGAATTGGAGTCTCTGCTATTGCTAAAGCCATAACTAATATTCTTATAATAAATGGACCAATAATTTTTATAAAAGAAGCTACAACTTGGATAACAGGAAGTATATATGGTGCTAACTGGACACATGCAATACTGATTATAGTAATATTTAGTATTTTCGCTACATTAACATTAATATTTGTTAAAGATTTAAATCTTCATCAGCTTGAAGATGAAGTTGTAATAGTCCTTGGTAATAAGCTACATAAAAGCAGGATAATACTCTTAGGCATTTCTGCTGCATTAGCAGCAGGAGCTGTAACTATTGGTGGTGGTATATCTTTTGTAGGTTTAATAGCTCCTCACATTGCAAGAAAATTGGTAGATTCAAAGTTTGAAAATGTAATCCCACTTTCGATACTTATAGGTGGAATAATAACATTATTAGCTGACTTTGTATCTAAATGGTTATTTTATCCACAGGATTTACCTATAGGTATATTTACAGCTTTTATAGGAGCACCTTACTTTATATACCTTTTAGTTAAAAAAAGATACTACAAAAGGGGATGATAGAAATGATAAAAGCAAAAAAATTAAAGTTATGTTATGATGAAAAAATTATATTAGATAATATTAATATAAATATAGAGAAAGGAAAAATTACTGCCTTAATTGGCTCTAATGGATGTGGAAAATCTACATTAATAAAGGCCATATCAAGAATACTTAAACCTAAAAATGGAGATATACTCATGGAGGATAGAGATATTCTTAAAATGCCTTCAAAGGAAGTTGCCAAGCTTATGTCTATGCTTCCTCAAAGCAGTAATGCTCCAGAAGATTTAACTGTCTATGATTTGGTGAAACAAGGAAGATACCCTTACCATAATTTATTATCATTTTGGAGTAAAAAGGATGAAAATCTAGTTTTAGAAGCTATAAAAAAGGTTGGACTTATAAACGATAAGGATATAAGTTTAAATAACCTATCTGGTGGTCAAAGACAAAGGGCTTGGATTGCATTATCTTTAGCACAAGATACAGATATCATCCTTTTAGATGAGCCTACAAATCATCTAGACATAAAGTATCAGCTAGAAATTTTAAATATTTTAAGAAATTTAAATGAAAAAGAAAATAGAACCATAGTAATGGTTATTCACGATATAAATCATGCATTAAAATATGCTGATAATATAGTTGCTATAAAGAATGGAAACATATTGGCTCAAGGCCCTAAGGATGAAATTATAAATGAAAAACTTATAAAGGATGTCTTTGATGTTGAATGTACTCTTATTAATTCCCCTATAGATAACTGTAAATTATGTGTACCTTTTATTTAAGTTTTATAACGAAAACATATTAAGATATAGTTATTCGTATCATAATATGATGTTATTATTGAGGTTTTCCACATCCTTTTGTTATACATAGATTTAAAAGTTATCCCTTATTGTAACTTAGATAAACTATTTTATAATAGGGAATAGCTTTTTTATTAGTATAATTCTATTGCTATTTATTTTTCATATTTTTATATACTTAATCCTAACTTCAAAATTGGAAAATCCCTGAAACCTGCATGACCACAACAACTATTTTAATAGTTATATATTTCTATAGTTAAATAGGTTCATTATAAAAATTAAGGATAGACTAAAATTAATCTATGGACTTTTTAATAATAAGAAATAGACTAGACTCATCTACTTCTTCAATGCTATAATCACTACCGAATTCCTCACCAAACTTTTTAAGTTCATCTTCAGAAAATGTATTAGCAACAAATCCGTCCTTACACACAATTATACCATCATGAGTCTTTTCCAAATCAATTTCTCCAAGTAGCCCCTTGTTAGCCTGTTCATAGAACCAGGCTATACGATGATTCCAAAATTTAGGGCTGTATGTGCTAAAATAAGCCTTTCCTCCAGGAACAAGCACTTTCATACATTGTCTAATTAAATCCATAGGGTATCCTTTCATAGCTGATAAACCATTTTGTAAACATAATACCACATCAAATTCTTCACCAAATTTAAGGTTGTGGGCATCCATAACTTCAATACTACATTTAGGGCTTTCTTTTATATAATTCCTACCAAGTTCTACAGAGTCCTTTGAAATATCGATACCTACAAGCTTTGATGCAAAAGGCGCCAGTTCCTTAATTATACGTCCATAGCCTGTTCCAACCTCTAAAACCTTCTCATTGCCCTGTAAATTTCCACGTACAAATTTGATTTCTTCACCTAAATAACGCTTAATTCTTGGATATTTTGAATCATAAACCTTAAACAATTTTGTAGAATTTAAACTTTGTTCATAGTAATTAGACACAAATACACCTCCCAATTACTGTTTATATTATATAATTTTTCAATATTTCTCTTGGAGAATTAGTAAATTTATCACTTGCTCCCCAGTCAAATCTAAATAGTCCTTCACCACCACCGGCACCTATGCAGTGAACATGTGTAACATCATGAACATTATTTATGCATACTGTTAATGTAAGCCTGTTCCCTGCTCTATAGAAATGTTTTTCATAGACAATTACAATCATAGCATGAATATCATCAATATTTACAACATGATAATCTATCCTTTCACCTGTAATACTTTCATTTACTATTCCTTTATCTAATAATTCAGCTACTTCACTTAAGCTTAAATTAACATTAAAATTATCTCCAGCCATAATACTCATCTCCCATAAAATATTTAATTAATTCAATTTGTATTTGCTCTACTATATGTTTATGAAAAACCACTACCCTTAAATTCCTATTTATCTAATGCCTTATAGTTATCTTTCCCTTTTATTATAACATATTTTGTAATTAACCCTTGCTTAAAATATGGTATTTAAATAGTTAATACTTTTTCTAGAAATATTAATTTCCATACTTAATCGTCTAAAAATATTATGTTCTGTAAATTTGCCTGACACACAAATAACCCTAGTTATCTCCCCTATACAACAAAATTAACAATATTTCAGATTCAAGTTTTGATTACATTTTCATATAAAAAAGATAGACTTTTTCAGTCTACCTTATTTCTTTTCACTTTAATAATGATGATACATTCCTTAAATAAAATATATTTAAAACATGGAGGGCTCTTGTGCAAGCTGTATAAAGCAGCAACCTATCCTCTTCATCCCTATACTTTAAATCACTGGCATTATATATCATAACAACATCAAATTCCAAACCCTTAGCAAGATATGCAGGAATAATTAAAATATCATTAGCATACTCATCATCCTCACTTATAATCATTTTAACACTAATCCTATCCTTCAAATGATTGTAAACCCTCTGTGCCTCATCAACATTTTTTGTTATTATTCCTATGGAATTATGTCCATCACCCTTATGAACTTTTACCTCTTCCACTATTCTTTCATTTATATCTTCTTCCTCTAAAAGACCAGTTAATTTTGGCCACTCCCCACTTCTTTCCACGTATTCATCATGAATTTCATCACTTAATATTTTTCGAGAAAATTTAGTTATTTCCATTGTTGATCTATAACTTTTAGTTAAATTTATTATAGAAGTATCCTCAGGTTTAAGTATATTTACAACATTGTTATAACTTTCAACATTCATATAGGGATTAATAGATTGAGATATATCACCAAGGATTGTTTTATTTGCTTTATTAAATAACTGATTAAAAATTTCATACTGTAATGGTGAATAATCTTGAGCCTCATCAATAATTACATACTTTACTTCTTCTGTTTTTGGAATATCACCTACAGCTCCTTTTATAAATAATAAAGCTATTTGATCTTCATAACTTATCTTTTTAGCCCTTAAATTTTCTAGGGTATATCTTTTAATTTCTCTAATACTTTCATTATCATATTTAATATTTACCATCTTTAAGAAGTCTTCTAAATCTTCATAAAAGGCTTTATAGCAATCCATCAAATCAAATTTAGTTTTTTCTTTCACCTCATTAACTATAGAATTAATGTCTCTATTTACTAAAGACTTGCTTTTTTTAACTATTTCATCTTTATCTAAGTATTCACCGGATTCTTCCATTTCTTTTACTGCTTTATCAACCAATGTTTTTTCATAAGGTTCGATAACATATAAAATTCTTTGCTTTAGCTTTTCTAACCTTCTCTTAAGAGGAAGCCTCTTATAGTCCTTATAAAATAATTCCTGTATTTCCACTGCTGAAATTATAGTTTTCCCTCTTAAAGTGATATCTTTAAAATCTCTACCCACCTTTTCTAAGTGCTTTATATATATCTTTAATAAATTAACAAACTTAGCAGATGACTTAAATTTTAAGCTTCTAATCCTTATATCATATGACTGCTCACTGTTATCACCAAAAATTTTCTCCATCATTGCACAATAATCTTCTTTATCTCCTACCTCCTCTAGAACTTTATGCATATATTCTTTAAAGGTAGTCTGAATCATATTCTCTTCCCCAAGCTGAGGTAAAACATTAGAAATATAATCATTAAAAATATTATTTGGAGAAAATATTACTATGTTTTTAGATGTTATGGTATCACGATACTTATATAATAAATATGCAATCCTATGAAGAGCAACGGAAGTCTTTCCACTCCCTGCAGGCCCCTGAACAATTAAATTTTTATATTTTTCATTACGAATTGCCTTGTTTTGCTCTCTTTGAATTGTAGTCACTATAGCCTTCATTTTATTATCACTACTTTTACTTAATATATCTTGTAATACTTCATCATCTATTTTTATATTACTGTCAAACATATAATCAATCTTGCCATCACTAATTTTATATTGCCTTTTCATTGATATTTTGCCATTTATAATCCCATCAGGACATTTATAATTAGCACTTCCAATTTCATAATCATAAAACATACTAGAAACTGGTGCCCTCCAATCATATATAAGAAAATCAAAGTCTTCATCAATTAAATTAGAAATTCCAACATAATACTTTTCAGCTTTTTCTTCTCCCTCTTCCTCAAAATCCATTCTTGCAAAATAAGGAGATGAAATCATCTTCTCATATTTATCAACTAGCTTTCTTTCAAACTCATGGTTCCTCTTTTGAATTTTCATAGTATTAATAAACTGCATAAAATCTCCTATATGCTGCATACCATTTTCTACTGAAACAGCCCCAAGATTTTCCCATAATTCTCTTTGGGTTTCAATAGCTTCCTTTTTAAAATTATCTTTGGAGTTTTGCTTTTCTTTTAATTGCTTTTTTACTTCCCTAAGCACCTTTTCTAACCATTCCATTTCTACTAGCCATTCAGATTTATTTATTGACAAAATATCTCCTCCTTGTAATAAGCTTTAGCATTTTAGAATTAACATTGCTATTTTATCACATGTACCTTAAATTACCAGTCTATAATTACTTTGTTATATATGGTATAATTAAAGTGTAGAGATAGTATATTAAAACTTTCTAGCTTAAAAATAGTAAAAAGTGAAGAACTCCATTTATATGAAGTTTCTCACTTTTTATCATTTCTTCTCACTATACTAATTTTTCTTTTTATTTATTTTGTTTCTCAGCAGATACACTTCACCCTAACTATTATAATTTGTGTTTTCCATTTAACCTCCCTATATTTATTCTACATAATTAAATAGTTATACCTGGAAACATGAAGTTCTTTTCAACCTCATTATATCCAAAAGATTTATATAAATTTATAGCACGTTTATTGAGTTCCCATACTTCTAGCTTTGTTTTATTTAAATTTTTTGACAAGAAATAATTAAATATATACTTAATTATAATTTTTGATATTCCTTTGCCACGTGCTTTTGATAAAACATATAAAGTTTCAATATAGCCGTAACCATCCTTTTCAAAGATTGTGCAACCACCTTGTATATTTCCATCAACTAAAAAATATAGATTTTTAAAATGCTTTTCCTTACTTTGTTCTAAAAGTGCATCTACATCTAAGGGTGATATAAAGATTTCATTATATATTGCACTATACTCCATAAGCTCCTTCTGAGAACTTAAATTTATCTCAGTTACTTCTACTTCAGTGAATGTATATTTAGGATTCTCTTCAATATCTGCTTCCATAATGATACTGTAGTTTTCATCAAAACCATTTTTAATATAAAAATCAAGCTTCTCATTGTTATATTCAAATCCAGAATATATTCTTGCTTTTAAGTCTGGTCTTTCCTTATGAAGCTCTTTAGCCCTTAGGAATACCTTATCAAATAATTTTTGTTTAACTTCATCTTTTAAAAGCTTGTCCATATTAGATTCTATATCAATATCTATAAAGATAAGGTATGGTGTTTCATGGGCCTGATGATAATTTATATTAGGATATGTATAAGCACTTCCGAAATAGCTTCCATCATCACTAAAGGCTAGAAAAATATTTTCTTTACTATTACCGTACTGATCTTCCTTTGGATTTTTTATTTCAATACTCATTTTATCCCCCATTTTATTTTCTTTTTACTGGAATCCATAACTCACAACTATAATTAATATATTGATTATCATCCCAAAAATACTTTTCTATACATGGTCCTTCTATTTGTTCAAATCCTGATGATGGAAACCATTCTGAATATATTAGCCTCCATAAGTCTGCTGTGGCAAGGGTATTCAAGTTATCCCCCCTACCATCAAAAACAGCCCATGTACATGAAGGTATGTTTACTATTTTATATTCATTAGGTATATCTTTATCAGGAACTTTCCACCCCATCATATATCTTCTACTTCCATCTTCTTTAAAATCATAATGAATTCCATAAAGCATATTCATTTTAGAATATCCTAAAAATTCATTAATCTTAAGATGGGTTCCATCCTCCCAAATTTTATCACAAAATTCTGGTATTTCTTTATACAATGCATTATCTATTAATGTGGTTAAAAAATCCACTCCAAAAAATTTAAATTCATCTTGTTTAACTATTCTATAATTAATTTCGCATCCCCCTTTAATTGATATTTGAAATGAGAGTTTTGGAAATGATTTAAGTCTTGCATTGCCCTTTTTTATCGTAGAGGGTGTTGAACCATGAAGTCTTTGAAAAGCTTTAGTAAACGCATCTGGACTTTCATAACCATATTTAGCAGCTACATCAATAATCTTTACATCTTTAGAAGATAACTCTTCACCAGCAAGTGTTAGCCTACGATTTCTAATATATTCTGTTAAAGTAACCCCAGTTAATGCATGAAACATTCTTTGAAAATGGTAACGTGATGTAAATGCAACCTTCGCTATTTCATCAATACTTATATTTGAACCTAAATTATCTTCAATATATTCAATTGCATTATTAATATCCTTAATTATTTCCAAAATTCTAACCTCCATTAAAGTATATAGTAACAAAGGATTTTATTCCCGTCTTACTGTGCTTTGTTTTGTCCATACTAATTTGATTATATTAATTTACTAATTACCTTATATTCTGTTAGTTCTTTGTCAAAGATGAAAAATTCATTAAATTTAACTTCTTATTTATATTTTAAATACAACTTAATTTTTCACATATTATCAAATTTTTACTTAATTCTTATTATACATTACTTTAAAATTGAATTGAATGGTTTCTTGAGCTTCATGTGGCAAGTCTATAATCATTTCTTTTTCACCCATTGGAAAACAATAGTAAATTCATGTTATAATTAATTTGAAATTGTAATTTAATGTGAATCAACTTTATTTTGAATAAATATCAGAACAAAGGCTTTTCTAAAACATATTCTTAATCTAAATTACATTATGATAGGAGTGAATTATATTGGAAAATAAAATAAAAGTGCATTTCATGGGTATATGCGGAAGTGGTGCTGCACCTATAGCAATTATTGCAAAGAACATGGGGTTTGATGTTTCAGGATGTGACTTGAATATATCAGGATATTATAAAGATGCTCTTTTACAAAATAACATAGATATTTTAAAAGGTCATGATTCAAGCCATATACAGGATATTGATATCTTAGCTATATCACCTGCCATTTTAGATATTTCACCGGATCATCCAGAAATACTTGAAGCTAAAAGAAGAGGAATTTTAATGACATGGCAGGAGTTTTCAGCTAAATATGTGCAAAATGAAAAGTTTGTTGTTTCCATTGCAGGTACCCATGGTAAATCTACAACTACAATTTTAATGGGACTTGTTTTTGAAAATGGTGGTCTAGATCCAATTGTTGAAGCCGGAACAACCTTTAAGAATTGGGGTGGTGGATACAGGTTAGGAAAGTCAGATTACTTTGTATGTGAAGCTGATGAATTCAATAATAATTTTTTAAATTATAGTCCTTCAATAGCTGTAATAAACAATGTGGAAATGGATCATCCAGAGTTTTTCAAGGATATAAATCATGTTAAGGATTCTTTTAAAAACTTTATAAAAAGGCTTAAAGGTTCAAAAATTTTAGTTGTTAATGAAGATAGTACAGCTATTAGAGAAATATTATGTGAGTTAAGACATTGGCTAAATGAAGAAGGAGTAAAAGTTATTGGATATTATATAGATAATAAGCTTGAATTCCCTTTTTACATGGAGTATAAAGCAGAATTGACTTCAAACACCCCTGAATATTCCTCCTTTAAAGTAGTAAATGGAGATAAAGAATATAATTTTAACCTTGGACTTATCGGTAAGCATAACGTTGAAAACTCTTTAGGAGTGTTAATTACTGCCTTAGAGTTAGGTGTTGATATAGATGCAATAAAGAATTCATTTAAAAATTTCAAGAGAATAGGAAGAAGACTAGAATTAGTAGCAGATATTGATAATATTAAGATTTTTGATGACTTTGCTCATCATCCTACATCAGTAGAAACTACCTTAGATTCAATTAAACTTAGTTATCCAGGAAAAAAGGTTTTCGCTGTCTTTGAACCACATCAACTTTCAAGAACAAAGCTGTTTTTTAATGAGTTTGCTATAGCATTAAAAAAGGCAGATAGAGTTATTATCACCGAACCCTTCTTAGGACGAGAAGCAAATAAAAACAGAGAGCCAGTTAATTTAGATATGCTATGTAATGAAATAGATATAAATAAAGCTGAGTATATAAAAAGCTCTGATAAAATATGTAGTAAACTCCTTAATGAAGCTAAAAGTGGAGACATAATTATAGTTTTTGGAGCAGGTGAATCTTATAAATTATCTAGAGAAATTATTAGTATATTAAAGGAAACTCATTTTCAAGAATAGTCTTTAACTCTATCAAATATTTCTCCTCTACATGTAGAATTAAATCTCTACAATACCCTGCTGGTGCATTAAACTTATATATTCTATAATATTATCATACTATCAAATTTATGGTTATCTAGTTATTTAACTGTAATAAAGAGATAGTAATATATTAGTAAATACTTAATGACGATAGGAGTGACAAAAATGAGTGATTTAAATCTTCGTCTTATGACAGATTCAGAAGTAACATACTGGTATACACAAGAGTTTGAAAAGCATTTTAACTCACAAGAAAGAAAGCCTCTAGCCGATATTATAAAGCTTCAAAATTCTGGTCACTATGATTTATTAGGCCTATTTGATGAACATTCTAATCAAATGCTTGGGTATTCAACTATTTGGAAATCTCCAAATATAAATTTACTACTCTTAGATTATCTTGGCGTGTCTTCAAGCTTACGCAATAAAGGATTGGGAAGTCAAATTCTATTAGCCCTTAAAAAATACTACAAAAATGAATATATAATAGCAGAATCAGAGCTACCTGTTTCTGAAGACTCTCCTTCTGAAAATAATTTACGTGAACGTAGAATAAACTTCTATAAAAGAAATGGATTTAAACCTGTATACGAAATGGCTACATGTGGCATGAGATGGCAAGCTTTAATTCTTAATGATGACTTTATATCAAGCACATCAGAAATCTCTAAGATAATGCATAATCATAAAGCTATTTATGGACCATCACGAAAGGATGTAAAAATTCCAATATATCAAGATGAAGTTCCAGATATGCCTTATTGGGTGTTAAAAAAGTAATATTAATAGAAAAAAAGTATTGAGCAAATCCTATCTCAATACTTTTTTCTATGTAACCATTGTATAGCATGCTTGGCACTTTGACCCAGAGGAAGTTATAGTAGGCTCGTCATTATCGCTTACTATAATATTGTTTTCCAGAGAACCGACACCGTCAGCCCTCCTAATATAATAGTTTCTTAGGCTTCTTCGCTATAAACATTCCGCTAGATTTAGGTATATCAATACTTCCTTCTCTTAAAATTATATCTTCTAAATACCTATAAAAGTCCTTTATTTTGCTTTCTGTCATTATATCCTGTATGTTTACATGTCCCTGTAAAGACAGCACATAATCCACTAAAGGCTTTGCTTCTGTTATATGAAGGGAATCTTCATACACTAAAGTTTCAACAGAATCAAAATGCTTTGATAACTGCTCTGCTCCATTTTCTATACCAAATTCCTTTGCAACAGAAAAGGAAGAATAATTAATCTGATAATCAAAACCTTTCACTAAAGCTTTTAGGCCCTTCATATTATAAAGACTATTGGTAGTAGCATAAAAAGTTCCCTCAGCTTTAAGTATACGTGCAATTTCACTGATTGCTAAATCTCTATTTTGAACATGGTAAAGCATATGATTAGCAATGGCACAATCAAATGATCTATCTTCATATTCAATATTTTGTATATCACTAACAGAATAATCAAATACTTCATCAATTCCTAAAAGGTTATCTTTTGCTGATCTCAACATACCTTCAGATAAATCTGTGAGAATCACCTGGATATCCTTTTGTATCCTATTTCCATTATTAGCCCATGTGCTTCCATTCCCACATCCAAATTCAATAACTCTATCATTAGGCTTAAACTTATATTGATCAAATACCCAATTAAACCATCCATACTTATTTGTACTAAAACCATCATGTAAAGCTTGTCTGGCTTTTAAATTCTTCTCTGAATTGTACTGCTCCCTAAGTATATCTCTGTCATTTGCTCTAGACATATAACCACTCCAATCTTATTATTCAATACTAAAATATTACCTCTAAATATCCTATTCTTTACATATAACTTATTTGTTAAAATCCTGTTTTAGTTTTTCTGCTACTAATAGAACTTCTTCTAAATTATTTTCTGTTTTAAGATTTTCTTTAATATGGCTCATTATTTCTCTTATATTACTTAAAGAATTACCAAACTTATCATTCATCCATTGATACCTTGGCAATAACCATAAATGTAAGTGACCTGATCGTTCTTCTTGAATAATAGTAACCTCATTAATATCACATATATTTTTCATTGCAACTCTTGCTTTGTAAACTAAATCAAAAAGTTCTGTAGACTCCTCTAAGGTTAGCTCCGCAATAGATCTTACGTGCTTTTTAGATGCTGCAATTAAAAATCCACTAAGTGGAACATCTGGATCTTGATGAAGAACAAAGTTCTTTGTATCATATATTATTCCACCTGGTGGCACCATATCATTCTTTCCAATGGAACATCCCATACATTGATCTGGCCACTGATTATTCATAAAATCTTTAAACCCCATTTTCAACCTCCATAACTCCTGATAATGTAAATAATAATGTTTCTCTATTAACCTTCCATCTGGAAACATACCCTTATTATACCAGATACATTCTAAGTATGCTTATTATTTCATATCATCTATTTTAACTTTACCTAATAAACCCTTTAATTAAGATGAAAAAAATATTATACTTAAATGAGTGTCCAAATCTTTGGTTTGGCTTACATGGACTTATTTATCCTAAGGGACAAGGAGTTCTAATATAGAAAATACTAATACTAAGAACTCTGTTTATTGGAATGAATATAGAGATGCATTTCTCTATGATTAATAATACCTACAAATAGAAAAATACTAGATTGAGGAGTTTATATATGAGAAAAAAAGATATACTTGAGTTAAAAAGACGTTTTAAAAAAGATCATTGCACCTTCACTAAGTTGTGTGGTTGCTATGTTAATGGAGAAAAAAATATCATTTTAAAATTTAGAGAATCATTTCTAAATTTAGATGAGGATAAATACTTTAAGTACTTAGAAATCGCTAAAAAAGTACTGTCTGGTACTATTGGAAATAATATTTTAGAACTTAACTTTCCAATTAATGAAGACTATGTGAATGAAAGACAAATTTCTCTTATGCAACTTAAAAAAAGTCAATTAAAAGATGATGCTCTCCTTGATAATTTTTATGATTTAATTATTGATAATTATGATTTTACCGGTAATTTTATAATACTTATTTTTCATGACGCTTATGATGTTATTACTAAAACCACTGATAATGCAAAGTTAGATGAATCTGAAGAAGTATATGAATATGTGTTATGTGCAATATGCCCTGTTTCACTTTCTGAGCCTGGTCTTAGATACTTTGAAGAAGAAAATAAAATAAAAGCACGTATTAGAGATTGGGTCGTTGATGCTCCAACTAATGGCTTTGTGTTTCCTGCTTTTATTGAGCGTAGTTCAGATGTCAACTCTATTATGTATTACACGAAAAATACAAAGGATACCCATCCTGAATTAATGGAAAATGCTTTGGGTTGTTATTCAAAACAAACTGCTACCTTGCAAAAAGAAACATTTGAGTCAATTATTAAAGATTCTTTTAGTACTGAAGAAAAGAAGGCTGATAAAATTTTTATGGAAGTACAAGAAAATCTAAGTGCTATGGTAGAGGAATACAACGCTATATATGATGATGCAGATTGTGAACATATAAGCTTAACAAAGAAGGATATACAAAACCTTTTAATAGAAAGTGGAGTTCCTGAAGAAATCACTTCTAAGATTGAAGAATCCTATGTAGAAAACTTTGGTGATGATCTTCCTTTAGCAGAAAATTTAATTGATTCAAAGGCACTTAAGGTAAATGCCCAAAAAAAGAAGGAAGAACACCTTCAAAAACAAGTAGAAATACTTCAAACTAAACTGGAACAAGTTAAACAAGAAACTTCTGTAGATAGTGAAACTCTCCTGTCTACAGAAGTTAGTGAAGATAATGTGATTTTAGAAGAAACTTTAGAAACTAATTTAGAGAAAGCTTTGGATATAAATTCAGAAGATAATAAGGATGCTACTGACTATGACGTTATACTTCAAGTAAAACCTGAAAAGATACCTCAAATAAAATCTCAAATAATTGATGGCCAAAAATGCATAGTTATTCCTATTAATGAGAATGAACAAACTGCAGTTAATGGCTTAGATCATTTGATTTAAGGTATCTGAAAATAAATATAGACTTACTACCTACATTGCTGAAGTATTACTTCTAATGAAGCTTACTTCAGCCTTACCTGAATGTAGTTGCCATATATACCAGAAAGCATAAGGAATTATTATTATACCGTTAAATATTCCCCATCCATATAATATATCTGCATTAAACCATGATGATGCATCCATTACAGCTGGGAATAAGTTAGGTAAACAAGCTCTAATTAATACGTGAGCAGATAAGGTATATATACGAGCTGCTATATAAAGTTCGGGTTTTCTTTTAATAATTGGATATATTTCTGCTGCCAATAATATGCATATAGAGCTAGCAAAGTATTTACCAGTTTCACCATAAACAAAGCATAAATTCCAAGTTGTATATAATAAATTCCAAGCTATAGTTGTATAAGCTATAAACATACTATTATCTTCAGCACTTAATTTAAAGAATTTTCGTCCATTTGGGAATGGAATAGTAAAACATAATAATAATCCACAAAGCGCATTGCCATAGTTTTTTAAAGTAACATCTTTTATGGTAGCTTCGGCAATATTTAAGAATAGTACTGCATAAATGAACCAAACGATCCAATCCTTTCTCATAAAGTCCCAGAACTTTCCTTTATATTGTTCTTGATCAGCTACACGGAAAAATCCACCTATTATAAGTGGTAATATAGCACTGAATGTTTTTGCCCAACGAAACCAACCATTTATGCCTCCCATAAGCCAAAGTGGAAAAGTAAATAAAGATGCAACCCAGAAGATAGCTGCAAATTTGTGATGTTTCCTCATATATTCAATCATGAATAAAAGTAAAATAAAATAAGTTCCCATGGAAAGTACATATTCCCAAACAGGAATATTCATATTATACATCTCCTCTTTTAAATATTGTAACAAATAATCCTACACTTATATATATTACATAGTATAGTTAAACATAACTAATATAAACTTACAGTTTATGCAATCCAAATTAATAAATTAGTGATTATAGAAGATAAAACTCTAATGCCATTGTAACTTTAGATAAACTTAAAAGAGATACCCCTTTAAAGATGGTATCTCCTTTTTAGTTATATATTAAATATCTAAACGCTACATTCAAAATCATAATTTTTTTAATAACATATATTTAATTATTATATTTTGAGTTTATATCTGCTAAAATATCATCTACTATATCGTTATTTTCTTGTTCAATTACAGATTTTTCAGTATTACCACAGACTTCATTACAATTACCTATATAACTAATTTGTTTTATAATAAACCCTAGTAAAAATAAACATATTCCGTAAAATACATAAGGTGTTACTGAAATCAAATAATAATTAATCACTTCTGATAATTGCTTGCTTGGCTCAAATCCTTGTAAGATTAAATTCGATATATGCTTATATGATGTATAAATATTAAATATTGCAAACACGCCCATAATTATTGAACATATATTTAGTATAAACGTAACTTTTGGGGTGTTCTTAACTTCTGATGCCATCATATTAACCTCCTTTTATTTAATAATTTAAATTTATTTTAATTTATCACTTAATTTAGCCATGATTCTTAGATTTATTCGTGTGACTTTTAATAAATAACAATTTTCCAGATTGCAATCCCCATATCTCATCAAGATATGTGCATACTTTTTTAGAATGAGTGACGATAATAACACATTTATTATGATTATGGGCTAATGATAATAAAATATCCATTATTTTTTCTTCTGTCTCGTTATCTAAATTACCTGTTGGTTCATCTGCAATTATTATATCTGGGTTATGTGCAATAGCTCTAGCTATTCCTATACGTTGCTGTTCACCACCAGATAAATTTAAAATTTTTCTATTAGCTGTATCTAAATCAATTCCAACATCTTTTAATAAATTATATACATAACTATTTTTATTTTTCTCCTTTACACTACTTATATTCATGGACAATAGTATATTTTCTTTGGCTGTAGCATTCAATAGTAAATTATATCCTTGAAATATAACTCCAATATCATTTGCTCTATATAGATCCTTATCTATTGATTTTAAGTTTGTGTCTTTGTATAAAACTTCTCCCTTAGTACATGTATCAAGACCTGATATTAGAGAAAGTAATGTACTTTTTCCTGCTCCTGATTTCCCTACTATTCCATAAACTTTTCCTTTTTCGAAGTTAATATTTATATTGCTAAAAACATCTTTTTTTCCATTTTCATATCTATAATTTACATCTTTTAAACTTAATAAACTCATATTATTAATTCCTTTCTGATAATATTTTTCTTGGTTCAAATCTCATTATATATAAAATTCCTATACCTATAGACACCGCTCCTAGTAACAGAGCTATTAATGTAATTCCTAAAACAGCTTCGCCACTTAAAAATACATCTAATTTTTCTATTGGTGGCGCTGAGCTTGTTGCACCCATAGCTATTGATACCATTCCTGTAGAAGCCTCTTTTTGAGCATCTAACTGACCTTGCAGAAGTATATTAGAAATAGGTTGAGCAGATAAACTACCTATGCCTAAACCTACACCTAAAGAAATTCCTATCATAAATAATGTTTCGAATATTAAACCTAAAGCTACTTTTCCTTTCTTCATACCCATAGCTCTTAAGACACCAATTTCATATTTTCTCTCACGAATACCTAATATTGAAATTAAGATTAATATACTACCACCAAAACCTAAAACTAAAAACATAAATATATTAGAAACCTTTTTTAAACCTTCTATAGGTTTAACAATATTATTATAACTAGTAGCATCTGTAGATATTTCAAGTGTATCACTTAATCCTTTTTTATGTGCCTCCTCATTAAAGGCATCTAATAAATCTGGATTTTTCAAATAGTATTGTGCATCCAAGTTAATTAAATCTTTATCTTTTTTCACTTTTTCATTGTATTTTTTTAAAGTATCATAGGTCGTAATAATTTCATTTTTTCTATTGATCATAGGATGTTTAAATCCCATACTATCTGATTTTGATCCATCATAATATATTCCTGAAACAGTTAATTGTAATGGCTCAAAATTGTCTGGATCATCTGGGTTTTGAGATTTAAAACTATCTCCAATCTTTAAATTATTTAATTTTGCAAAATCTTCACTTATCATAGCTTCGCCATCTTTTTCTGGCATTTTACCAGCTGTAATTTTTCTTGTACCATTATTAAATTCTTCTATTCCTGCTTTTTTAAGTCCACCTAAAATGTTTAAATAACCATCTTTAGCATTTTCTGATTTTTTATTTCCTCCTATTGCCATCATGCTACCTGCATTACCATATTCTTTTTTTCTTTTTTCAGCCTCATCCTGATCTATCGCTTTAATCTTATCACTATAGCCCATAAAACTAGAACTAAATATTGTTTCTTTAAGATGTTCAGAGTCAGCAAGCTTTTCTTTAAGCTCATTAGAAGGACTATCATCAAAACTTCCCATATCACCATTTTTCATTTTTTCTTGCATTTTTTCTTGATTTGATTGAATGAATACTTCTGAACCAAACTTGTTTTTATAACCATTTATTATCTCATTAGAAGCTGTGTTTATTATAACTGATATAGCTGCACATGAAAGTATTGCAATCATTATAACACCAAGTAAAATGTTTCGTCCTTTGTTTCTTGTTAAATTTTTACATGCATTTTTTAATATATACATCCTTAAACTCTCCTTTTCTAATTTTGATTGTATCCACAGTATAACAAATTGATTGTTTACTCAATGTTAACTCTACCACTAAGGATTTAATAAAAATTATATTTTATATTCAGAAAAGGCTAAATAAAAACAAGATCCTTTATTTATTTCACTATCTACAATTACAAAACCATCACAGAGATCACATACATGGGATACTAGGCTTAATCCTATTCCATAACCATCCTTATTTAATTCATTAATTCTATACTTATTATTGAATATTTTTCCAATAGAATTCTTATCCATACCAATACCCTGGTCTTCAACTGTAATAACAACTGTATTTTTTTTATTTTCAACTGATACTTTAATGGGTTTACCTTCTCCATATTTTACTGCATTATCAACTAGATTACTTATAGCACGATATATCCATCTTTCTTTGGCTAAAATTATAGTATTACTTTCATCATCAAAATCAAATTCAATATTTCTGTATGTCTTCCTATAACCATCACAAATAGAAGCACAAATTAATGAAACATCTACTTCAGTCAAACCTTTATCAATTTTTACATCACTTAAAGTCAAAACATCATCTATGCTATCTGAAATATTATCTATGAATTTAAGATATTCTTGATTATTATCTATTTCTAAGTTAGTCCTTAAAATTGCTATAGCATTTTTTTGTTCATGTGATAAATAGGAATTTAATCTCTTATATTCATCCAAAGTTTGATTAAATTTATCCTTTATATTTTCATATGCAATGCCAAAAGATCTACTTATCAAAGCTGGATCGAAGTCATCGTCTATATTATTAAGCTTATTAACTATATTTTCAATCTCTTTATCATGAATCTTATTTAAGATTATCCACAACAAAATGGATGATATTATAAAAATAGAAAAAAACATCAAAATAGTCACTGCTATATTTTCAAATCCAATACTTAAATATACTCTTCCAATTTCACTGGCATCAGTTAATCTGTCAGATCTTAAAACTACACTATTAATAGCTTCTACATTTCCATATATATTTTCTAATGAATTATTTCCATAGTTCATGTCATTAAGAATTGCTCTATTTTCCTCCAAATTAGAACTTACAGCAAAATATTTAATATCTTTCATATATGTGCTTTCTGCTAAATTACTAAATGAACTCCTGACGCCGTAGATTCCAAAAATCAAAACTAAAGTTAAAATTAAAGAATATATAACTATAACTAACCCACTTTTTAAATTTACTCTACGCATAAAACATATCCCTTTCCTCTAATATTAACTAAAACATCTCCTCCATACACATTGCTTAATTTTTTCTTAAGCCTAGCAATATGCACTCGTAATACAGATGAAAATGGATCAAAATCCTCATCGTATATATGTTCTGCAATTTCCTCACTAGATACCACTGCAGGATGTTTGTAACAAATGTATTCTAGGATATCAAATTCCTTAGCTGCCAATATTACTTCTTTATTATCTATAATCACAGTGCGGGTAATAGGATTAAGTTGTAATTTCCCTATATTTATAATTGGATTTGTACGACCATGAAATCTTCTTATTACAGCATGGATTCGTGCTCTTATCTCTAATAATTGAAAGGGTTTCGTTATATAATCATCAGCTCCAGTATCTAAGCCTAAAGCCAATTCAGCTACTTTGTCTCTTGCTGTTATGATAATTACTGGAGTGTGTATTGAAGCTTTGCGTAAACACCTTAATACTTCTATTCCATCCATACCAGGAAGATTTAAGTCTAAGAGAATAACATCATATTCATTCACACTTGCTTTTTCTTCACCATCTTCTCCTGTATTTGAAACATCTACTTGAAAATTCATCTTCTCTAAGTATTTTTTCATGGAAGTAGATAATTCTATATTATCTTCTATCACTAACACTCTCATTTCCTTTCCTCCTTATTAAAACTTTTCAATCATTTTACTTTATCATATTTAATGTTTATTTAATGTTAACTAATACTACTTTACAAACAATTAAATTTTAGTTATCAAAAAATACAATGAACCAAACGACTTAACCCTGTACAAACTAATCATAGCAATACAAATAATCTGAAAGGATACGCTTGGTTCTATGAATAGTATTAACAACAAATCAATAATTAAGACATTAGATAGTTATCTTTCCCCCTATAAGTACATATTTTATGAAAGAATTTTTAAAACTTTACTATGATAATTATAGCAATGCTTTCTATTCAAAAATATGCTCAATTAGATTTTTCTGCGAAAATTTTATTAATGAATCTAACATACTCTTCTCCCTTTTAAATATGACTATTTAGATGTATAAATCTTAATGAAATATCTTCATTAAATTATACACGTAAAATATAATATTTCTTTTGCTAATACCATTGACTTATCTCACTAATAATACTATACTAAGTAAGAAGCTTAAGGAAATCTCTTAAGAACTTAATATCGCGGGATGGAGCAGTTGGCAGCTCGTCGGGCTCATAACCCGAAGGTCGTAGGTTCAAGTCCTGCTCCCGCAACCATAAAAAGGGGCTGTATCAGAATG